>NZ_JBASWB010000005.1:0-21580 GCF_049276255.1 Miniphocaeibacter sp. | reverse complement strand
AGTATGAACTGTTTTGACATAGCTGCTTTTTTTGACACTCTTGACAAAACCAATCTTACTTTGAGTTTTAACCTTTTAACTAAAGACAACGGTGCTAAGGTATTTCCTGAAATGGATATTGAACAACAAAAATTATTAATTGAAGGTTTTTCCAATCTAGAACTTGAGGAAATTATTAACAAGATTAGAATGGACGACAAGGTCGATATGATAGAGGAGTTGCCATCAAATCTTGTAAAAAAAGTATTAAAAAATTCAAATCCAAAGGACAGGGCTATAATAAATACAATGCTTAACTATCCTAAAGATAGTGCAGGCTCTGTAATGACAACGGAATATTTACGTCTTAAACCAAGTATGACTGTAAATGACGCTATTAACTATATAAGAGAAGTAGGGTCCGATAAGGAAACTATTGACATGTGCTATGTTATTGACGAAACTAGACATTTAATTGGTGAAGTATCTTTAAGGGATATTATTCTAGCCGATGTTAATGTAGGCATAACATCTATTATGAAAAGGGACTTTATTAAAACAACTACAACTATTGACCGAGAAGAAGTTGCTCATATGTTCTCTAAATATGATATTAATACCATGCCTGTCGTTGATGGTGAAAATAGATTAGTTGGAATTATAACTGTCGATGACGTTATTGATATTATTGAAGAAGAAACTACTGAAGATATGGAAATCATGTCAGCTGTTACTCCTTCTGAAAAACCATATAAACAGCTATCTGTTACAGATCTGTGGAGAAATAGATTTCCATGGTTACTAGTCCTCCTTATATCTGCAACTTTTACAAGTTTAATCCTAATGACATATGAAGACGCTTTGGCAAAATATGTTGTTTTAACAGCATTTATTCCAATGATTACCGACACAGGTGGTAATGCCGGTTCCCAATCTGCTTCTACAATTATTAGAAGTCTTTCTTTAAAAGAAATAGGCTTCCATGATTTCTTCTATGTTCTATGGAAAGAATTTAGAGTAGCAATTGCTTGTGGTCTTACATTGGCTGCTTTTAACTTTGCAAAATTAATGATTATTGACAGACTGGGTTTAAGTGTATCTTTAGTTATTAGTATGACACTTTTTGTAACGGTTTTAATTGCTAAGGCAGTAGGCTCTGTCCTACCTATAATCGCCGATAAATTAGGATTTGACCCTGCTGTTATGGCTAGTCCATTAATTACAACTGTAGTAGATGCTTTGGCTATTTTAGTATATTTAAATATAGCTATTACAATTTTAGGTGCTTAAGTAGAATAAAGAAACAATTAGCCTTGTGAAAATTCATAAGTTTAATTGTTTTTTGTTTTAATAATATAAATATCAAAACAATAAATTTGTATTATTTTTGATATTTCCTCTAGTATGTATTATATTTTTATATAGTTGGTATTAAATAATATTTTCACTATTATTTAATAAAACTAATCTTACATATTATAAATAACAGGATGGTGACTCCATGGATTACAGAATAGAAAAAGACAGTATGGGTGAACTAGAAGTTCCCTCAAATAAATATTGGGGAGCTCAAACTCAAAGAAGCTATAATAATTTTGAAATAGGAATAGAGAAAATGCCAGTGGAAATAATTGACTCTTTTGCTATTTTAAAGAAAGCATGTGCTATTACTAATAATAGGCTAGGTATACTTTCTGAAGAAAAAAAAGATTTTATAGCTAAGGTTTCAGATGAAATATTAGAGGGAAAACTTGATGATAACTTCCCCCTTGTTGTATGGCAAACTGGAAGTGGTACACAAAGCAATATGAATATTAACGAAGTCATAGCTAATAGAGGAAACGAACTTGCAGAAAAAAAACTTCTGCACCCAAATGATGATGTCAATAAATCTCAAAGTTCAAATGACACCTTCCCTACTGCCATGCATATTGCTGGAACTGTTGCTATTGAAAATTATCTTATTCCCGAGTTAGAAAAAACTTTAGATGTGCTTTATGGACTTTCTATTGAAAATAGAGATGTTATTAAAATTGGAAGAACCCATTTACAAGACGCTACCCCTTTAACTTTAGGACAAGAAATTAGTGGTTGGTCAGCTATGATTGAAAAATCCATTGATAATATTAAAAAAAGTGTTTTAGGCATGCATGAACTTGCCTTAGGTGGAACTGCTGTAGGTACCGGTATTAATTGTCCTGAAGGCTTTGATGTAATTGTTGCAGAAGAAATTTCTAATTTAACGGGAATAGATTTTAAAACTGCAGAAAATAAATTTCATTCTCTAACAAGTAAGGATGAAATCGTCTTTTGTCATGGTGCTCTAAAGGCCTTAGCGGCAGATTTATTAAAAATTGCCAACGATGTTAGATGGTTAGCATCTGGACCTAGAAGTGGCCTAGGAGAAATATCAATACCTGAAAATGAACCGGGAAGTTCAATAATGCCAGGTAAGGTAAATCCAACTCAGGCAGAAGCATTAACTATGGTAGTTGCCCAAGTTTTAGGAAATGATGTAACTATAGGCTTTGGTGCATCTCAAGGAAATTTTGAATTAAATGTCTATATGCCTGTTATAATCTATAATTTTTTACAGTCTGTAAGACTATTAGCCGACGGAATTAAATCCTTTAGAGAAAAATGTTTAGTAGGCATAAAAGCCAACAAGGAAAAAATCCAATATAATTTAGATAATTCCCTTATGCTTGTAACAGCTTTGAATACCCATATCGGATACGATAAGGCAGCACAAATTGCAAGACATGCCCATTTAAATAATTTAACTTTAAAAGAATCAGCCTTGGAATTAGAATATTTAACTGAAGATGAATTTGATAAGTGGGTAAAACCTGAAAATATGATTTAAAAAAAGAGCCAAAAGGCTCTTTTTTTATTCATATTCATAAACATATTTTATTTCTTTTAATTGTTTACATTTATCGTAATCTTTTAAAATACCCTTAACTTCTTTATGAAGGAATAATAAACCTAGTAAGTTTGGTATTACCATTATAGCATTTACCATATCTGCAATATCCCAAACTAATCCGATATCTTTAAATAAGGATCCTATAATAATAAATGCTATTACTATAATTCTATATGGCCATAATCCATTTTCACCAAAAAGATATTTAATATTGGTTTCTCCAAAATAATACCAACCTATTACTGTTGTAAAAGCAAAGAAAGTTAAACAAATTGCTAAGGCCTGTACTCCCCAACCTGGAAAGGCTATACCAAAAGCTTCCTGTGTTACTAGAGCACCATCTAAACCTTTAGCTGCCCCTATTTCATGAGCTTTTGTAATTAATACAACTACCGCTGTTGCTGTACAAACTAAACCAGTGTCAATAAACACTCCTATCATACCTGTTAAACCTTGTTCTGCAGGATGTTTTACATTTGCTGTAGCATGGGCCTGTGGTGTTGAACCCATACCAGCTTCATTTGAGAATAACCCTCTAGAAACTCCAAATCTTATAGCTTCTTTCATAGTAACACCTATTGCTCCACCGGCTACTGCCTTTGCTTTAAAAGCCTCTGAAAATATTAATGAAAACACAGAACCTACTTGGGATCTGAATTTTATCATTACAATTATAGCAAGACCTATATAAACAATTGCCATTACCGGAACTACCATTTCAGCAAAGTTTGCAATTCTCTTTATTCCACCTATGAAAACCAAGCCTGCAAATATAGCTACAGCAATTCCTACTACTAGTAAAGGAATATTAAAGGCATTATTTATTACCGTTGCTATTGAGTTTGATTGGGTCATGTTTCCAACAAAACCTAAAGCAAAAACAATTGCTAGAGCAAAGAAAGCAGCTAAAAATTTACCTAAACCACCTAAACCTTTATTTTTAAACCCTTGACTTAAGTAATAAGCAGGCCCTCCAACTAAATTGCCATCCTTGTCCTTAGTTCTATATTTTTGTGCTAAAACCGCTTCAGCAAATATAGTTGCCATTCCAACTAACGCTGCAGCCCACATCCAAAATATTGCTCCTGGTCCTCCAGCCATTATAGCTGTTGCAACTCCGGCAACATTTCCCGTTCCTACTTGAGCTGCTATTGCAACTGCTAAAGCTTGGAATGATGAAATTTCACCAGCTGCTTTTCTTTTTGCATTGGCCTCTTTGTCAAAAAGTCCACCAAATGTTTGCTTAATAGCTGCTGGAAATCTCACTATCTGTGGAAATAACAAATATAAAGTAAAAATTATTCCTACGAAAGGCAATAAATAAATAAGTATTCTATCCCTTAGGGTACCATTTATTAAATTGACTATACTATCAAATTTTTCCATAAAACACTCCTTTTAAATTTTATAATATTATTGAAAATATATGTTATTATCCTCCTTTGTTTTATATTAATAAAATTATTAAGCACAAAAGTATAATTTTATCGCTTTTTCATATTTTCAATAAATCATTTCAAATAAATCGTTATAAACACATACAACTACTTTAAATTATACCCGGAAATCCTTTTCTTATTCTGTATACATCGGTATATTTTTAACTTTACAACGAAAAAAATTGGCGGGAGTGCGTGGGAATCGAACCCACCCAAGAAGCTCCTAACCCCTCATACTGGTTTTGAAGACCAGAGAGCACACCAGCACTCATTCACCCCCAAGTACTATTTAATAGTACCATTAAAGCTTTTTGTTTTCAATTACAGAGTATATATATTTATTATTTGTTAGATTTATTTGTTTTATAAATATATATATTTGTTTTTATTTGCCTATAACATAAGCTTTTATCTTTAATATTATCTACTTTACTAAAACTCTAATATCATCTAGTCTTTTTGTTAATTTTATATTATCAAAATGTTCTAATAAAAGAAGAATATTTTTCCTACTTGATTTTAATAAATCCCTATACTCGGAAATAGTAATACTACCATTTTTTTCAAGGTAATCTATTAGCAGTTGTTTTGCCTTTTCAAAGTCCTCTTTTAAGAGTATATTATTGTTTCCAAAAATTACTATATCCTTATCTATCATAAATTTTAAAACTTGCTCCCTGTTTTTATCTTTTCTAGATAATGATTTTAAATCCTCTATTTTATCAAAAGAATTATTCCTTAATTCACTTATTATTTCTTTTCTAAGATTATCCTGTTTTTTATTAAGTCCAACTTTAAAATTTTTCAAGCCATAATATTCATTGTTTTTTTGTAAGATTTCATTTTTTACCATTAGGTCTAAAATACTATCTATTTCTTTTAAACTTAAATCATAATTGATTTTCGTCTTTAATTCATCTTTTGTTAACCCGTATGAAAGTGACTGTTTTTTATGATTTTCTTCTACAAGGTTCTTAATGTTATCAAAGATTTTATTGGCTATATTCTTATTAATATATTTGTCATCTATTAATATTATGTCATTGTTTTCAATTAATTTATTTAATTTATTAACTACTTCTTCCTTATTTTCTCCGGTATAGGAAACTATGTCCTTCAATAGCACAAGAGCATTTTCCGCTTCTGTATATTGTAAAATTATTTTATCTAAATCTCCTGATTCCTTTATTTTTAACTCTTCTATTAGGGCTTCATCTACATGTCGTTTCTTAGCTAGAGGATCTATAATAATGCCTCCACCAATAGTTTCTACAGGAGAATAGGACCTTAAAACAAATCTGTCCCTATTTTTACAAACCAAAGGCTCCTCTAATCTAAGTTGAATAAAACCTTCTTCCCCTGGTAAAATTTCATCTTTTTCCAAAGGAACTGCCCTACATAATATTTCTCTAGTTCCCAGAGCTAATCTTAATCTAGTCCAATGTTTTACTGAGAAATCTCTATTTTTTGAAACTATTATTTTAGCATCTATAATATTTGTTGTAATTACTGAGCCTTCTTTTGCTACAACATCTCCCCTTGACACATTAATTTTTTTAATAGACGAAATATTCATAGCTGTTCTTTGTCCTGCATAGGCTGTTTCAACATCTTTTCCATGTACTTGAACAGACTTTATTTTTATTTTTTCATCTGCAGGATAAATATAGAGTTCATCGCCTTTGTTTACATGGCCTTCCATTAAGGTACCGGTTATTACAGAGCCTATTCCTTTTACCGGAAAAATCCTATCTATATTCATTCTAGCCGGAGTATTACTTTCCTTATCCTCAATTTTCTCACTTTCTTCAGAAAGAATATTCTTTAATTCATCTATTCCCCTTCCGGATATGGAATCAACTTCTATTATTTTGGCATTTTCTAAAAAGGTCCCCTTGGTAAAATCACCTACTTCTTCCCTTACAAGCTCTAAATAATCCGACTCTACCATATCGCTTTTAGTAAGAACGATTATTCCTTTTTTAATATTCAAATATGTTAAAATATCTAAATGCTCTTTAGTTTGGGGCATTACACCTTCATCAGCTGCAATTATAAATAATACAAGGTCTAAACCGGTTGCTCCTGCCATCATATTTTTTATAAATTTTTCATGTCCTGGTACGTCTACTATTCCAACTCTATTTCCATTTGGTAAATCTAAATAAGTAAAGCCTAAATTAATGGATATGCCTCTTGCCTTTTCCTCTGATAAGGTATCTGTTTCCCTACCTGTTAAGGCTTTTACTAAAGTAGTTTTACCATGATCTATATGTCCAGCTGTACCTACAATTATATTCTTCATATTTCCTCCATTATTTCAGATTTTTTTCTATTTCTTCTGCTATTATTTCAAATTCGGAATTTTGAATTGTTCGTAAATCCAACATATAATTATTATCCTTTACTCTGCCTATTATATGACTTTTTGATAATCTTAATTTTTCTTCTATTTTAGAAACCGAATATTTTTCCGATGATATTACCAATACCTTTGTCGGAAATTCCTCTCCTGGCATAGAGCCACCACCAACTGTAGAAAATTCGTCCTTAATATCAAGTTTTACACTAGTGTTCTTTTCTTCTATTATTCTTTTTAAAATTCTAGCTTTTTCCTCTAATTCTTCAACTGTATAGGATATCATTCTCATTGTAGGAATTTCTTTCTTAGCTTTTTCTTCATCAAAATATAGTTTTAAGGTAGCCTCTAAAGATGCTAGAGTTATTTTATCTACCCTTAAGGCCCTTAATAATTGATTTTTTTTCATTTTATCTATATATTCTTTTTTTCCAACAATTACTCCTGCTTGTGGTCCTCCTAAAAGTTTATCGCCACTAAAGGTAACTAAATCTATTCCTGATTTAATTGACTCCTTTATTGTTGGTTCATGTCTTAAGCCAAACTCCTCTAAATCAAAATATACACCACTGCCTAGGTCCTCAACTACAGGTAGATCATATTTTTCACCTAAACTTTTTAACTCCTTATTTGAAACTGACTCTGTAAAACCTATCATTTTGTAATTACTTGTATGAACCTTCATTAATAATTTTGTATTTTCAGTAATTGCCTCTTCATAGTCGGAAATTCTTGTTTTATTTGTAGAACCAACTTCTACTAATTTAGCTCCACTCATAGACATTACTGATGGTATTCTAAAAGCTCCTCCAACTTCTACAAGTTCTCCCCTAGAAACTATTACTTCCTCATCTTTAGCAAAAGTACTTAACACAAGTAATACAGCAGCTGCATTATTATTAACAACTAGAACATCTTCTACATTTAAAAGTAATTTTATTATTTTTGTTACATGGCTATATCTTGACCCTCTTTTTCCTAATTCTAACTCATATTCTAAATTAGAATAACCTGAAGCTATTTTCCATATTTCATCTTTTATAGATTCACTTAAGAGTGACCTGCCTAAATTAGTATGTAAAATAGTTCCAGTACCATTAATTACCTTCTTCAATGAAGAAGAAAATTCTTTTTCCAAAGTATTAATAATATTTTTTATAATATTCTTAATATCTATTTCATCTATTACGGTAGATATTTCCTCATCTTTGGCATCAGCAATTTTCTTTCTTATATTTCCCAGCACTTCCCTAGCTGCTTCAGTTTTTAAAACTCTTGGGTAATCTAATTTATTAATTTCATCTAAAATTAAAATTTCTTCAACAGACGGTATTTTTCTAAATAATTCATTTTTCTTCATCTTTTTTCTCCTAACTTATAAATGTTTTGTAAACCTAATAATATTATAACTGTAAATATATTTAAAAAGAAATTTATTTAATATTCTTATAAGTTCATAATTTAATAAATATATGTTTATTGTTAAATAAATTCACTACTTTTTTTGAAATTTCGACTAAAAAATAGCTAAAAAAGCACCTATTTTGTTATCGTTTTCCTCATTGCTTTATTCTACTATATCATTGTAATGGCTAGATTCTAATGTTAATTTATTTTATTAATGATAGAGTTTTCATCACAAGCTAATTATTATTGTTTACTATTTGTCAAACCCATGATAAAATAATATCACAAATGAAAATAGGTTGAAGATGTTGGGAGATTCGTTTAACGAAACCGAAGGGACAAGAATATTTCTCGCCAAAGAAATATTTGAAATTCTCAGGTAAAGGAACTAGCATTGGACTACTATCTGGAGATTACGACAGAAAGATAAGGCAATTATCTTTCTGTTTTTTTGTTTTTATTATATATATAGGAGTATAACTAATGTTAATAGTAACTAATAACCCAAAATTTAATGAACCTGAATATAAAAATAAATACATTGTAGAAATAATCGACACGGATTATTTGGGTATATTAGAAAAGTCCAGAGATTATATTCATAAAGGATATGAACTACTGACTCACCCATTATATGGAAGTGTAAAACCTTACGAAACTGTCTATAGAACCTTAGTCTTAAAAGAAGGAAGCGTTATTTCCTTTACCTCTCTAGAATTAATAGAAGAAGCTATGGCTACAGCAAAAAAGTTTTATGCTATGAATAAAAATTATAACTGGACAGAATCTATTTTAGAAGATTTTCAAGTTGTCGATAAGGATTTAATCGATAATACCTTAGCTAGAATATAGAAATATATTTAAATAAAAGCAGTAAAATTTTTAAAAATTTATGATAATTATTTAACTTTTAAAAATTAAAAATAGGAGGAATGCAAAATATGGACAATATTTATGATTTAATAATCATTGGTGCTGGTCCAGGTGGATTAGCAGCTGGATTGTACGGAGCTAGAGCAAAAATGAAGACTCTAGTATTGGAGAAAGAAAAAATGGGTGGACAAATAGTAAGTACTAGTGAAGTTGAAAACTATCCTGGTTCTGTTGAAAACGCTACTGGTCCTTCATTAACTAAAAGATTTACCGAACAAGCTGAAAAGTTTGGTGCTGAAATTAAAATGGCAAATGTTAAAGAGGTAAATTTTGACGGTAAAATTAAAGAGGTTGTTTGTGATAACGAAACCTATAAGGCTAAATCCATAGTAATTGCAACAGGTGCTTCCCCTAAAAAAATCGGTTGCCCTGGTGAAAAGGAATTTACTGGAAAGGGAGTATCCTACTGTGCAACATGTGACGCTGACTTCTTTGAAGATTTTGAAGTAATCGTAGTTGGTGGTGGAGATAGTGCTTTAGAAGAAGCTATATATTTAACTAAATTTGCTAGAAAGGTATATCTTGTTCACAGAAGAGATACTTTCAAGGCTTGTAATACAGTTATTGAAAATACAAAGGCAAATGACAAAATTGAAATGTGGTTAAATAAAGAAATAATCGAAATTAAAGGAGATGGAATCCTTGAGTCTGTAGTTTTAAAAGACACAGTTACAGGAGAAACTTCTGAATATTTCGCAGATGAAGACGATGGAACTATGGGAGTTTTCATATTTATAGGATTTAATCCACAAACTGAGTTATTTAAAGATAAAGTAGAATTAAGAAATGGTTACATTGTAACAGACGAAGAAATGAGAACTAATATAGATGGTGTTTTTGCAGCCGGAGATGTTAGAGAAAAGTCATTACGTCAGGTAGTAACAGCAGCTGCTGATGGTGCTATTGCCGCAGTTAATGCTGAAAAATATATTAACGAAAATTTTTAATTAAGGAGGAGCTATGTTAGAATTAGACAAAAAAACTTTTGAAGATGAAGTATTAAATGTTGAAGGTTATGTATTTGTAGATTTTTGGAGTGAAGGTTGTGAACCATGTAAAGCTTTAATGCCAGATGTTCATAAATTAGCTGAAAAATATGGAGATAAAATTAAATTCTGTTCTCTTGACACTACAAAAGCAAGAAGATTAGCAATAAAACAAAAGGTTTTAGGCTTACCAACTATGCTTATGTATAAGGACGGAGAAAAAATCGACGAAATAACTAAAGATGATGCTACTGTAGAAAATATAGAAGCAATGATTCTTAAATACTATAACTAATTAAGTAAAATACCTAGTATTTTATATAATTTAATAAAAAAGTCGGAGGTGTATAATGCGATTAGAATTAGGCAAAATCTTTATTAAAGATATTCAATTTGCTGATTCATCAAAAATCGAAAATGGCATTCTTTATGTTAATAAAGAAGAATTATTAGAAGCCATTGGCGGAGACGAGCATATCAAATCTATTGATTTCGATATTGCTAAACCTGGTGAAAGTGTTAGAATTACCCCAGTTAAAGATGTAATTGAACCAAGGGTTAAAGTTGAAGGACCTGGAGCAATATTCCCTGGTATCCTAAACAAAGTTGACACTGTTGGTGAAGGAAAAACTTATGCATTAAAGGGAATGGCTGTTGTTACCACTGGTAAAATAGTTGGTTTCCAAGAAGGTATTATAGACATGGTTGGAGAAGGTGCTAAATATACTCCTTTCTCACAATTAAATAACTTAGTTGTTATTTGTGAACCTGTTGATGGATTAAAACAACATGACCATGAAAAAGCAGTTAGAATGATTGGTTTTAAAGCAGCTGCATACATCGGAGAGTTAGCAAGAGAACTTACTCCAGATGAAACATCTGTTTATGAAACTAAACCATTATTAGAGCAATTAAATGAATATCCAGATTTACCAAAAGTTGCTTATGTCTATATGTTACAAACACAAGGTTTACTTCATGACACATATGTATATGGTGTAGATGCTAAACAAATAGTACCTACTATCCTATACCCTACTGAAGTAATGGATGGTGCTATTGTAAGTGGTAACTGTGTTTCCGCTTGTGATAAGAACCCAACATATGTTCATTTAAACAACGGTATAATTGAAGATTTATATGCTAGACATGGTAAGGACTATAACTTTGTAGGTGTAGTTATTACAAATGAAAATGTATATTTAATGGATAAAGAAAGATCTTCAAACTGGACTTCTAAATTAGTTGAATACCTTGGAGTAGATGCTGTAATAATCTCTCAAGAAGGATTCGGAAACCCAGATACAGACTTAATAATGAACTGTAAGAAAATAGAAAACAAGGGCATAAAAACAGTTATAGTAACTGACGAATATGCTGGTCAAAATGGTGCTTCACAATCATTAGCAGATGCTGATGAAAAAGCTGATGCTGTAGTAACAGCTGGTAATGCAAACCAAGTTGTAGTATTACCAAAATTAGATAAGATTATTGGCCATATAGAAGTAGTAGACGTAATTGCTGGTGGTGCTGAAGGTTCCCTTAAGGATGACGGAACTATAGTAGTAGAAATTCAAGCAATAACTGGAGCTACTAATGAAACAGGATACAATTATTTAACAGCAAAAACTTATTAATAAATATTAAAATTTTAGGAGGATATCATGAGTTTATTAGAAAACAAAAAATTAATCATAATAGGCGACCGTGATGGAATACCTGCTCCTGCAATAGAAGAATGTGTTAACACAGTTCCTAATACAGAAGTAGTTTTCTCATCAACTGAATGTTTTGTCTGAACTAGCGCTGGCGCTATGGACTTAGAAAACCAAAAGAGAGTTAAGGATGCATCTGACAAATATGGTGCAGAAAATCTTGTGGTTTTACTAGGTGCAGCAGAAGCCGAAGCTGCAGGTCTTGCAGCTGAAACAGTTACGTTAGGAGACCCAACATTTGCTGGTCCTTTAGCTGGAGTTGCGTTAGGTTTAGCGGTATACCATGTAGTTGAACCTGAAGTAAAAGAATTATTCGATGCAACTGTTTATGATGAACAAATCGGTATGATGGAAATGGTTCTAGACGTTGACGAAATTGCTGAAGAAATGAATGACATTAGAGAAGAAGCAAATAACTAATATTTAAATTTCTTATTTAGGAGGATAGATAAATGGCGAATAAAAAAGTCGTGCACTATATTAACCAGTTTTTCGCTGGAATTGGTGGAGAAGAAAAAGCCGACACTAAGCCTTTCATTGCTGAAGAATTACCTCCAGTAAGTAAACAATTAGAATCTAAACTAGGTGAAGGTTTCGAAGTTGTTGCTGCTGTTGTATGTGGAGATAGTTATTTTAACGAAAATATAGACTCAGCAAGTAAAGAAGTTTTAGAAATGATAAAAGGGTTCAACCCAGATCTTTTTATCGCTGGTCCAGCTTTTAATGCCGGTCGTTACGGAGTTGCAGCTGGAACAATTACAAAATTAGTAGAAGACGAGTTAAATATTCCAGCAATTACAGGAATGTATGTTGAAAACCCTGGTGCTGATATGTTTAAGAAAGATCTTTTCATTATAGAAACTGCTAATTCAGCTGCTGGTATGAGAAAAGCTCTACCAAAAATGGCTAAATTAGGTAAAAAATTAGCTTTAGGAGAAGAAGTTCTTGGACCTAAAGAAGAAGGCTATATTGAAAGAGGAATCAGAGTAAACTACTTTAGTGATGTACGTGGTTCTGAAAGAGCTGTAAATATGCTTGTTAAGAAAATTAAAGGCGAAGAGTTCGAAACAGAATACCCTATGCCTACTTTCGATAGAGTTGATCCAAGTCCTGAAATTGCTGATCTATCTAATATTACAATAGCATTAGTTACTTCAGGTGGTATAGTACCTTTCGGTAACCCAGATAGAATTGAATCTTCTTCAGCTTCAAAATATGGAGAATATTCTATAGCTGGTATAGATGATTTAAAAGAAGGGGAATTTGAAACTGCACACGGTGGACATGACCCTGTATATGCTAACGAAGATCCAGATAGAGTTTTACCTGTAGACGTTTTAAGAGATCTTGAAAAAGAAGGTAAAATCGGAAAATTATATGATTACTTCTATTCAACTGTAGGTAATGGTACAGCTGTAGCTAGTGCTAAAGCTTACGCTCATGAAATAGGAGAAAAACTTGCTGCTAACAACGTAGATGCCGTTATATTGACTTCAACGTGAGGTACTTGTACACGTTGCGGTGCAACAATGGTAAAAGAAATTGAAGCAACAGGTATTCCAGTAGTACACATTTGTACAGTAGTACCTATTTCATTAACAGTAGGAGCTAATAGAATTGTACCTGCTGTTGCTATCCCTCATCCATTAGGAAATCCTGCTTTAGATTTCGATGAGGAAAAAGCTTTAAGAAGAAAATTAGTTGAAAAGGCTTTAAAAGCTTTACAAACTAAAGTTGAAGATCAAACAGTTTTTGAAGATTAATAAAAATATTATGGATTCTGCATATGCAGAATCCATAATTGAATGGAGGTAAATATGTCGTTTCCTGTAATTAAAAACGCTGGATATGTATTAGTTCATACTCCGGACATGATTATTCAAAATGGTTCTACAACTTCAACAGAAAGAGTTGTAAACCCAGATTCAGAATTTTTAAAAGAAGTAGGTAAACATATAAGAACCTACGAAGAAGTAGTAAATTATTTACCAAATCAGGTATACATTGGTAATTTAAGACCTGAAGAACTAAATAATTATGAATTACCTTGGCATGATAAGGAATTTAAAGGCCAAAGAAAAGGTAAATTCGGTGAAATAACTCCTCAAGATGAATTCATAGCAGTAATGAAAATCTGTGATTCTTTTGAATTAGTAGAATTAACTGAAGAGTTTATTAATGAAGTAAAACCTAAAATAGAAGAAAATTATCCTGAGCTTATAGATGCTTTTAATAAAATAAAACCATATGATGTAGAAGCAGACAAACATCTCTTAGATGAAGAAAAAGCTGAAGGACTATTCAATGATGGAAAATTAGTAGGAATTGTAAAGGCTGCTCATGATGTTGACGTTAACTTAAATGCTCACACTATGTTTGAAAACCTAGTTGTAAAAGCATCTGGAGTACTAGCTACAATTGCCTTACTAAGAAATTCATCAGTTGGTAAAGATGAAATAGACTATGTAGTAGAATGTTCTGAAGAAGCTTGTGGAGACATTAACCAAAGAGGTGGCGGTAACTTTGCTAAAGCCATAGCTGAAGTTGCTCAACTGACTAACGCTTCCGGTTCAGATACAAGAGGCTTCTGTGCTGCCCCTATTCACTCTTTAATAGAAGCTGCAGCTTTAGTTAAAGCAGGAGTATATAAAAATGTATTAGTTGTTGCTGGTGGATCTACAGCTAAATTAGGAATGAACGCAAAAGACCACGTTAAAAAAGGTCATCCAGTTTTAGAAGATGTTCTAGGAACTTTTGCAGTGCTAGTTTCAGAAAATGACGGCGTAAGCCCTATCTTTAGAACGGATTTAACTGGAAAACACAATGTTGGTACAGGCTCTTCCCCACAAGCAGTAATGACTTCATTAATTACAACTGGACTTGATAGAGCAAACTTAAAAATTACAGATGTTGACACATACTCTGTAGAAATGCAAAACCCAGATATTACTGTTCCTGCTGGTGCTGGTAATGTACCAGAAGCAAACTATAAAATGATTGCAGCTTTAGCAGTAAAACGTGGCGACATTGAAAGAGCTCAATTAAAGAGTTTAATTGATGAAAAAGGATTACCAGGTTGGGCACCTACTCAAGGACACATTCCTTCTGGAGTACCTTATGTAGGATATATGATAGATGACCTTACTACTGGTGATAAAAATAGAGTAATGTTTGTAGGAAAAGGTAGTTTATTCCTTGGTAGAATGACTAATTTATTTGACGGTGTATCCTTCATATGTGAAAGAAACACTGGAGAAGAATCAGATGACCAAAGTATATCTAAAGAAGAAATTAAGAAAATAATTGGTGAGTCCTTAAGAGAATTAGCATCAAATATGCTACAAGAATAGAGGTGATAATATGTCAAAAAATATTATTGCAGAAGCCTTATTAGAAATAGCTGATGGTATAGAAAGTGGCTCTTTTGCTAAAAAACCTAGAATAGGTCTAACTATATTAGGCAGTGAACATGGCCTAGATAATATGCTAGAAGCAGCTAACTTAGCTAAATCCATTAACTATGAAATAGTTCTTATTGGACCAAAAGTAGAAACAGAATTTGAATTAATAGAAGTATCAACTGAAGAAGAAGCCCATAACAAAATGGAAGAACTTTTAGATTCAAAATATATAGACGCTTGTGTTACAATGCACTACAGCTTCCCTATTGGAGTTTCTACAATTGGTAGAGTAATAACTCCTGGAGTAGGTAAAGAAATGCTTATAGCAACAACTACAGGTACTAGTTCAACTAATAGAGTTGAAGGAATGGTTAGAAATACCATTGCTGGTATTTCTGTAGCAAAAGCATTAGGCCGCGAAAATCCAACAGTAGGAATATTAAATGTTGATGGTGCAAAGCAAGTAGAAAAAGCTTTAAACAACTTAAAATCAAATGGATATAAATTTGAATACGGTGAATCCGCAAGAAGTGACGGAGGAGCAGTACTACGTGGTAATGACTTATTACAAGGAGTTCCTGATGTATGTGTAACAGATTCATTAACAGGAAATATATTAATGAAGATGTTCTCTGCATTTACTACAGGTGGTAGTTATGAATCCCTAGGCTACGGATATGGTCCCGGCATAGGTGAAGGCTACAACAGAACTATAACGATTATTTCAAGAGCATCCGGTGCTCCTGTAATAGCAAATGCCATAAAATATGCTTTTGAATTAGTAAATGGGAATATTAATTCAGTTGCTGAAAAGGAATATAAGGAAGTAAATTCTCATAAATTTAAAGAAGTTTTAGAATCATTAAGTGCTAAAAAAGTTGTAGAGGACGGTGCGGATGTGAAAGCTCCTCCACAAGAAATAGTAACAGGTTCTATAGCTGGTATTGATATATTGGATTTAGAAGATGCTGTAACAGCACTTTGGAAAAATAATATCTATGCCGAAAGTGGAATGGGATGTACAGGTCCTATTGTAATGGTTAATGAGAAAAATATAGAAAAAGCTACTGAAATCTTAACAACCGAAGATTTCTTATAATCAAAATAAACAAAAAACAAAAATCAAACAATTCATTAAAATACCTCAATTAAAAAACCCTAGATTAAAAATAATCTGGGGTTTTATTTGTTTAAGAACAAATATTATATATGCTACTACAGTTCAATTGATACTTGAAAAATACTCTTTCTAGTGTAGTTCTATTAAAACTCACTTTCATTGAAATATTCCATTACTATGTTCCATACTCTTTCTAGTGTAGTTCTATTAAAACGGGGATCCCCCCCTTACAAGCTCCTTTGTCAGACAAATTTACATTCTAGTGTAGTTCTATTAAAACACCATACGTCCTTAAAGTCCTTCATGTTTGCAGACATGATTTACATTCTAGTGTAGTTCTATTAAAACGTTCTACCAACTAACATATTACCTAGATTACCATCATTTACATTCTAGTGTAGTTCTATTAAAACTCCTCTATAGAGGTGCTAAAGTAATAATAGCAGGTAAATTTACATTCTAGTGTAGTTCTATTAAAACAAAATAAAAAATGTAGGAAATGCAATTCTGAAATTGAATTTACATTCTAGTGTAGTTCTATTAAAACTTACAACTACTTCATTATCCATTCCTTGTCTATTAAGATTTACATTCTAGTGTAGTTCTATTAAAACATATATAAACGGGAAGAGATTTGAAGAAATAGCGGATTTACATTCTAGTGTAGTTCTATTAAAACTTAAATGGAAGAAATCTTAACAATAGTACGCGATTTATTTACATTCTAGTGTAGTTCTATTAAAACTAAGTTTATATTTAAAATTTAAAATATAAATATTTATTTACATTCTAGTGTAGTTCTATTAAAACTTTTTCTTTTGTTTTCAAAACTGTATTAAAATATAGATTTACATTCTAGTGTAGTTCTATTAAAACTAAATAATCAGTTAATAATATAGCTATCTCTATGCTATTTACATTCTAGTGTAGTTCTATTAAAACTAAGTTTATATTTAAAATTTAAAATATAAATATTTATTTACATTCTAGTGTAGTTCTATTAAAACTAGAAAACAATATCTAAATCTATTTTATTTTTAAAATTTACATTCTAGTGTAGTTCTATTAAAACAATGAAAATGATATTTTAGATGCATTAACTGATAGTAATTTACATTCTAGTGTAGTTCTATTAAAACCTTCAATAGCTGTTGTTAATTGTTCGGTTATCACCATTTACATTCTAGTGTAGTTCTATTAAAACGAACCACTAGCTGCAGTTCCTACTCCAAATAATCCATTTACATTCTAGTGTAGTTCTATTAAAACTCAAGGTTATATCTAGCAATTGACATTAAAATTAAAAGAAAATTTACATTCTAGTGTAGTTCTATTAAAACCTGACAGAAATGATGAAAATATGGAAAACTTCATTAATTTACATTCTAGTGTAGTTCTATTAAAACTTTTATAACAGCTGGAATATTAAATGGGAATGTACTTATTTACATTCTAGTGTAGTTCTATTAAAACGCTTTAAGCATAAATTCAACTTTAATACTTCTTGAATTTACATTCTAGTGTAGTTCTATTAAAACTTTTCAACATTTGTTTTCCACCCCCGCGTAGTAATAATTTACATTCTAGTGTAGTTCTATTAAAACGCTAAAGATGATTATCCCTTCTCTGCTGTTCGTTTTATTTACATTCTAGTGTAGTTCTATTAAAACTAATCGAAATAGACGATTATTTAAGTAGTAACAAAAAAATTTACATTCTAGTGTAGTTCTATTAAAACATTATAAAACCAATCCAGTTTTGCCCTATAATCATATTTACATTCTAGTGTAGTTCTATTAAAACATGTATCTTGAACATTTTGCCAATCTTGATAGCCTGATTTACATTCTAGTGTAGTTCTATTAAAACAGGTGTTGCTAAAGCTGGAATAATGGGGGATTTAAGATTTACATTCTAGTGTAGTTCTATTAAAACTTCTTTTTAGAATAACCTGAATTATCCCTTTCTTCATTTACATTCTAGTGTAGTTCTATTAAAACATGAAAGGAGATACAATGTCTAGAGATTTTATTGTATTTACATTCTAGTGTAGTTCTATTAAAACGAATATTATTCTAAAAATTTATCCAGAGAAGTAAAAAAATTTACATTCTAGTGTAGTTCTATTAAAACAATACCTGTAAGCTTCCTTCTTGCTATCAAACTTAATTTACATTCTAGTGTAGTTCTATTAAAACAGATGTTGCCGAACCTATAAGCGGTCCCGCCATTAAATTTACATTCTAGTGTAGTTCTATTAAAACCCTAAACCTTTAACAAATGCAGTTATTGCTTCCTGATTTACATTCTAGTGTAGTTCTATTAAAACTCTAGCCTTTGAGGTTCTCTGTTTCCTTCAAGCACATTTACATTCTAGTGTAGTTCTATTAAAACCATTAAATTACTTAAATTGTCAGTTAAATATTTTTCATTTACATTCTAGTGTAGTTCTATTAAAACTTTTCTGCTTCTAACCCTGTAATTATTCTTGCAATATTTACATTCTAGTGTAGTTCTATTAAAACCTCAATTATAGCAAGTACGCTAGGAATAACAAATCGATTTACATTCTAGTGTAGTTCTATTAAAACTTGTCCACCTGTTCTGAACCTACTTGCCCAAATCTATTTACATTCTAGTGTAGTTCTATTAAAACGCTTGGTAATAGTTATATTCTTTTCCATTAAATTCAAAATTTACATTCTAGTGTAGTTCTATTAAAACTCTAGCCTTTGAGGTTCTCTGTTTCCTTCAAGCACATTTACATTCTAGTGTAGTTCTATTAAAACTTTTATTTTGAAAGGAGATTAATAAATGGCTAAATATTTACATTCTAGTGTAGTTCTATTAAAACGAGAGGAATGTTTGAAAATGCATTAAA
Source organism: Miniphocaeibacter sp. (assembly GCF_049276255.1). Taxonomy (NCBI): domain Bacteria; kingdom Bacillati; phylum Bacillota; class Tissierellia; order Tissierellales; family Peptoniphilaceae; genus Miniphocaeibacter; species Miniphocaeibacter sp. The sequence goes on along the minus strand of NZ_JBASWB010000005.1, from coordinate 2,431 downwards.
GGAAAACGCATTTACATTCTAGTGTAGTTCTATTAAAACTTATGGGAGCAATACGAAAGAATAATCAAAGATAAATTTACATTCTAGTGTAGTTCTATTAAAACAACTGTTAAAAATATGGAAAATATTGTGGAAGAAGTAATTTACATTCTAGTGTAGTTCTATTAAAACCTTGGTTTAACTCAAAATATGTCACCAATTAATTCGGATTTACATTCTAGTGTAGTTCTATTAAAACTAAGTTCTTTCATATTCTACCGGTTCTTTAGAAGAATTTACATTCTAGTGTAGTTCTATTAAAACCTCGCTTGAGTTGTTTGGACTTTTCCTCAAGATATTCATTTACATTCTAGTGTAGTTCTATTAAAACCTTAAGTCTGCCACAGTTGTATCATACCAAATAAGATTTACATTCTAGTGTAGTTCTATTAAAACCTAGCTCCGCCTGTGTCGAATAATTCTGCTCCATATTTACATTCTAGTGTAGTTCTATTAAAACATAGTCTGTGTTTAATTCAGTATCTCTATAACAAAAATTTACATTCTAGTGTAGTTCTATTAAAACCTTTTAGCTGGTTTTAAATCATTGTGATATTGTCTTATTTACATTCTAGTGTAGTTCTATTAAAACAGGAGATATTTTACCCCTGTATTTTACAAGCTTATAGCCTTGTATTCTGTCGATGTCTCTATTATAACCTATTTTTTCCTCTTAGGAAAACTCCATTTAGAAAAAACGGCTATTTATACCATTTTATTCCTGCTGTCGATCTACCGTTTTCCTAACATTATTCAAGGTCGACAGTAGGAATTTATTCAGTTATTCAAAATATTATTAATTTCATATTACATTATTTTCTATAAATTTAAATAAGTCGAGTTTATTATTTACAACTATTATTCCTCACTACTATTAAAACTCCTATATAAATTTGTATTTATTAAATTATTGTAATAATATATTTACATAATACTATTATTTTTGAAAGGAAATTTTTATGACTCCAAAATACAAAAAAATAATTGATTTCTTTATTAAGGAATATAATAACAATAATATATTACCTGGTGATACTGTTCCTTCTGAAAACGAATTAATGAAAAGATGGAATTGTTCAAGGGACACTGTTAGAAAAGCCATGACTCTTCTTGCAGAAAGAAAATATATTCAAAAAAATCAAGGTCAAAAATCCACAGTTTTAAATCGAAAGGAATATGAATTTCCTGTTTCTAGAATTACAAGTTTTCAAGAGCTGGTTAAAAAAAGAAAGCTAAATGCTTTTACTGAAGTAGTTAAATTTGAGACAGTTACTAAGTCCCACCCTATTTATAACTTATTTAAGGTTCCTAAATCAGAAAAGATTTTAGAGATTATCCGTATTAGAAAAATTGATAATGAAAAAATAATACTTGATAAGGACTTTTTCCTAGAAAAATATATTGGTAATTTAAATAAAGAAATTGCTAGTGGTTCAATTTATGAATATTTAGAAAATGAACTAGGTTTAAGAATAGGTTTTGCTAAAAAAACAATTACTGTTGAAAAGCCAACTGAAGAAGATAAAAGGTATTTAGACCTAAAAGAAGACACCCTTATTGCAAATATCGAAAGTTTTACCCATCTAGAAAATGATATATTATTCCAAATCACCTACTCCAGACATAGGTCAGATAAATTTAAATTCATTGATTTTGCTCAACGATAATAAAGAAAACAGTTGCCAAGTTAATTCAGACATGATATAACTTAAGTATAAACTTATACGTATAGGATGCTTGAAATATATCTTATACTATAGGCTTAGATTTAACAAAACATGTACGTACAAGACCTTAGGAGGTAAAAAATGGGAAAATATTTAGAAGATAGCCAAAAACTTTTAGAGTTTATTGGTGGTAAAGAAAACATAGGCGCTGTTACACACTGCGTCACTAGAATGAGATTTGTTTTAAATGAGCCGGAAAAAGCCGATATTGAAAAAATAGAAGCTTTACCTTCAGTAAAAGGCACTTTTACCCAAGCAGGACAATTCCAAATAATAATTGGTAATGATGTTGCTAATTTTTACAATGACTTTGTAGCTGTATCCGGTATTGAAGGTGTAAGTAAGGAAGCTGTAAAAGAAGAAGCAAAGAAAAACCAAAACATACTACAGAGAATTGCCTCAACTTTAGCTGAAATATTCGCTCCTATTATTCCGGCAATTATTGTTGGAGGGTTAATTTTAGGTTTTAGAAATATTTTAGGGGAAATTGGTTTTGAATCTTTGGGCCAAAAGGTTGTTGATGGCGTTCCTCAATTTTTACAAGATAAAACGCCTGTCTATAATACTATTGTAGATGTTTCACAATTTTGGGCAGGTGTAAATAATTTTCTATGGTTAATTGGTGAAGCTATTTTCCATTTCTTACCTGTAGGAATTACTTGGTC
>NZ_JBASWB010000004.1:0-1714 GCF_049276255.1 Miniphocaeibacter sp. | reverse complement strand
GTGGGAAATATGGAGAAACGCTTAAGTTAGATCCGGATGAATTATTGGAAGCGACGGTGGGAAATCTTGAATTTGCAATAATCGTTGAAACGTATGAAGAATTAAAAAAAGAACTAGAAAAAAGGAATGAGTAATGAAATTTTTAGCAGAAGTAGAACATATAATAACCACTTTTGATAATAAAATGCATCTAACATTTGATGGCTGTAATGCAAGAACTAGGACCAACGGTTGATGATATGGCGGAAAGATATTTGTAATTATCGTAAATTATCGTACAACAAAACAACCCCATGACAGGAGGAAGAAAATGACAAAAGAAGTTAAACATTTAGTAGCTAAGTATTTTGATCACTACTTAGAAGATGAAAGATACTTTGATACAGAAGAGAAAGCAAAAGAGTTTGCAAAAGAAATGAATAAAAAACTAAGAAACAGATACAAAACTTACTGGGAGTATAGAGGAGCAGTGGAATAATGGCAAAAATAATAATTGAAGGTAATCCAGTAGCAAAAGGCAGACCTCGATTTACTAAAAGAGGATTTGCCTATACTCCTGCTAAAACCAAGTCAGCAGAAGAGGCAATAGCTTGGGCATGGAAAGAGATTACCAAAAATAACATTTACTTAGAAAACAAACCGATTAGGCTACACATAGATTTTTACAGAGAGATACCAAAAAGCACTAGCAAGAAACGTAAAATTATGATGGAAAACAAAGAGATATTACCGACTGTTAAGCCAGATATCGACAATTATCTAAAGCTAGTCTTAGATGGATTAAACGGAATAGCTTACAAAGACGATAACTTGATATGTGATTTAAGAACAAGAAAGTTTTATTCTGAAAATCCAAGAATTGAAATAGAAATGAGTGAGATATGAACACAGATAAATTAATCCGAGACAGAATGAAAGATTTAGGACTTAAATATGAAAGAGTATTCAATGTTGGTGAGGATAGCTTCATAATAACAACTTATAATCAAGTGCTTAAAGAAGCATATGATAAAAAAGGATGGCCAGTTTGGATTAAGGCTGGAAGAGCGGAGAAGTTATTGGAAGAGTTGGAGGAAAGTAATGGAAAATAAAATACAAGTAAAATACCTAAGACAATATCAACATGATTTAAAACCAGCTAAAAGTGGTGATGCTGGAATAGATATAGTAGCGTGCAGAGACGTAATTATAAATGCACTTGAAACAAAATTAATAGGAACTTATTTAAAAGTTGAAATACCTAAAGGTTATTACGGAAGATTGGTAGGAAGAAGTAGTTTACATATGGAAGGGCTACACGTTAATGAGGGAATTATAGATAGTGGGTACAGAGGAGAAGTTAAAGTATCAATGACTAATTTATCTATAAAACCACCTTTTAAAGAGATAAAGAAGGGAACAAGAGTAGCACAACTAATTATACAAAAGTGTGAAGATGTAGAATTTATACCAGTTGGGAGATTAGAGAATTCAGAACGTGGTAATAATGGATTTGGAAGTACGGGGAGATGTGCTAAATGAATAACGTAATTTTAATAGGCAGGCTTACAAGAGAACCGGAATTAAGATATACAGCAGGAACGGGTATTGCTATGTGTAGATTTACATTAGCAGTAGATAGAGGACTTAGCAGAGATAAAAAGCATGAGGCAGAGAGCAAAGGACAACCAACAGCTGATTTTATAGGTTGTATTGCTTGGGGCAAAACAGCAGA
>NZ_JBASWB010000003.1:0-56908 GCF_049276255.1 Miniphocaeibacter sp. | reverse complement strand
TCCTTTATATTTTGTGTGGTAGCATATATTTTATAGGAAAAGTGAATAATTTGTCTATTCTTTTATATTCCAATAAAAAATAGTGCTAATGGATTTATTTCCATCAACACTATAAATTATAGAACCAATAATTTTCAAGCACCCATTAGGGTGCTTTTTTAATAGCAAAAAATATATTTTAATGCTATGATATTTAAAGAGGATATTATGAAAAATATTAATAAAGACAAAATTATTATTGGTATTCTTGTAATTGTTTTCGCCATATACGGTTTTATTTCAAGTAAAAATAACTCTAAATTAGATTTTAGAGAAATAAAAAACAACAACTTAACTTCAACGGATGTTTCCCTTAAAACAGAAAATATTTTCGTCCATGTAGATGGTGAAGTTAATAATCCTGGACTCTATGAATTTAATAATGATAATAGAGTAAATGATGCTATTTCTAAAGCTGGGGGAGTTACTAATAAAGCCGATTTGAAAAACATAAATTTAGCCCAAAAATTAGAAGATGAGATGAAAATATTTATTCCAACTAAAAACTCTAATGAAAACCAAGGTGAAAATAATTCTAAAGAAGAATCTGATTCCCTGCTTATTAATATTAATTCTGCTTCTAAAGAAGAATTAATGTTACTACCAGGTATTGGAGAAACGAGAGCCAATGCTATTTTAAAATATAGGGAAGAGAACAATTTTAAGAAAATTGAAGATTTAATGAATATTTCAGGAATTGGAGAAAAGACCTTTGAGGGATTAAAAGATTTAATTTCTGTTTATTAAGGAGAAAAAATGGATAATGAAATAAAAATGACTAATTATGCAAAAACTTCTGGCTGAGCTGCTAAATTCGGACCTGATGTCCTTGCACAAGTTTTGTGTAATTTACCAAAGAATAATGACGAAAATTTAATTGTAGGTTTAGAAACTTCAGACGATGCTGCAGTTTATAAAATAAATGAAGACTTAGCACTAATTCAAACTTTGGATTTTTTCACGCCTATTGTAGATGATCCCTATCATTATGGCAGAATTGCTGCTGCAAACTCTCTTTCAGACGTTTATGCAATGGGAGGGGACCCTAAAATTGCAATGAATATTGTTTGTTTTCCTAATTGCTTAGATCCAAGTGTTTTAGCCGAAATTCTAAAAGGCGGATTTGAGAAAGTAAATGAAGCAGATTGTATTTTAGCTGGTGGTCACACAGTTCAAGATGATGAACCAAAATATGGCTTATCTGTTTCAGGTTTTGTACATCCAAATAAAATCTGGACTAACTCTAATTGTAAATCTAATGATTACCTAATTTTAACAAAACCTATAGGTACTGGAGTTATTAACACTGCTATTAAAGGTGGCATTGTCGATAAAAAAATAGAACTAAAAGCTATTGAAACAATGTCAACTTTAAACAAGTATGCTAAAATAGTAGCAGAGAACTATAATATAAATAGTTGTACCGATATTACAGGTTTTGGACTAGCTGGCCATTTATATGAAATGGCTAAGGGAAGTAATTGTAGTATAAATTTACATTTTAACAATATTCCAATTATTGAAGGAACAAAAGAATTTTTTAATTTTGGATTAATTCCTGCAGGTACTTATAATAACAAACATTTTGTAGGTGAAAATATTGAATATAAAATAAAAGATGATTTTACAGATATTATTTTTGATCCACAAACTTCAGGAGGGTTATTATTTAGTCTTCCTAAAGATGAGGCTATATCTTTAAAAAAGGATTTAGAGAAAAATAATATAGACTCAGAAATTATTGGAGAAGTAGAAAGTTTAAAAGAAAAGTATATATATTTAGTATAATATATATGATTGAGGTGTAAAATGGAACTTAATGTACTATTATCGTTTCCAGAATCAAAATATAAAAATGAAATATTATATAATTTTTCTGATGATCCTAATTATATTATTACAACTACAAGTACTATTGCAGAATCTATTGAAAAAGTTAATAATTTTGAATTCGATATAATTTTACTTGATATGAATTATAGCGATGGTACTGGATTAGACCTAAAGAAGAAATTAAATGATATAAGGGATATTCCAACTATTTTTGTTACAGATGTTAATGATGACATACAAAAAGTATTGGCTTTAGAATACGGAGCAGATGACTATATTGTATATCCTTTTAACATCTTAGAACTAAAAGCTCGTATAAGGGCTATTATTAGAAGAGTAGCAAAACCTCAAGATGATAATATGATTGAGCAAGAAAAAGAAAATATTATCATATTTGATGATTTTGAATTTAATATTGTTGGAAGGAAGGTTACCCTAAAGGGAGAAGATATAGACTTAACCGGTAAGGAATTTGACCTTTTATATATTTTAGTTTCAAATTCTGGTAAAGTCTACTCTAGAATAGACTTAGCAAAAGAAATTTGGGATGAAAATTATGAAGGACATTTACGTACTGTAGATGTTCATATAAAAAGATTAAGAGAAAAAATCTTTGATAATGATGGCCTAATTATTAAAACCAAGTGGGGTAAAGGCTATTATTATGGAAATTTAGAAGCAGGTGAATAAAATGACTTTACATCAATTTGATGAATTAAAAAATTCAGATATACTGGCAAATATTAATACTACAAAAGGAACAATTAAGGTGAAATTATTTCCTAATATTGCTCCATTAGCTGTAGAAAATTTTATAACATTAGCTAAAAAAGGATATTATGATAATGTTATTTTCCATAGAGTTATTAATGATTTTATGGTTCAAACAGGTGATCCTGAAGGAACGGGCAGAGGTGGAAATAGTATTTGGAATAAACCTTTCAAAGATGAATTTGATTTAAATTATAGAAATTTCAGAGGAGCATTATCAATGGCTAATGCGGGCCCAAACACCAATGGTAGCCAGTTTTTTATAGTTCAAAAAAACAATACAGAACCTAATTATATTAAACAAATGCGAGATATGGAAGAAGAAGATGGATACCCTAAAGATATTATCGATGCATATGAAAAATTTGGAGGGACTTTTTGGTTAGATTTTAAACATACAGTTTTTGGCCATGTTTATAGTGGAATGGATATTGTTGATGAAATCGCCAGTAGTGAAGTTGGAATTAATGACAAACCTATTGAGGAGATTAAAATAAAGAACATAGAAATATTATAAAAAACCTAAACTATCTTAATCAGGATAGTTTAGATTTTTTTCATTTATGTTATTTAAAACATCATTTAAATATTTTTTACTTATATATTTTGCCATAGATAAATTCATATCTAAATAATTTCCACAGTCTTTAGCTGTTGCTCCAGGTATTTCATCATTATAATCTATAATATACCTAAACATGTCTTTTAAAAGTTCTACAATATCCTTAGATTTATAATCTCCAGATAAAATTAAGTAAAATCCTGTTCGACATCCCATAGGACCAAAATATATGACCTTATCTTTAAATTCACTGTTATTACGTAGAAAGGTTGCTCCTAGATGTTCAATGGTATGAATCTCAGCTGTGTTCATTACTGGCTCAAAATTAGGCCTAGTGATTCTAATATCAAATGTTGTTAAACAATTTGTCCCTAAAAAATCTTTTCGTGAAACGTAAATACCTGGTAGTAAATTTAAATGATCTACTTTAAAACTATCAATTTTATCCATAATTCAAATCCTTTTCTTCTATTTTAAAATTCCATAATCGATTTCTATCTATTTCATTGGCATAATTAATACCTATACGTTTATTTCTATGGAAATTATATGTTTTTTTATTATCCTCAAAATATAAATCTTTACTAAAAACAGTTTTTCCATTTAAACTTCTATCTATTCCTAATTTTTTTGTAATTTTACCTGGTCCATATATATTATTAAGTCCTCGTATTAATATAGCTTGTGGCTGACCTTTGTTGCCGGTAACAATATTAAACATATTATGAATTCCATAACAAAGATAAACATATATAGTTCCTGCTTCATCATATAATATTTTTGTTCTATTGGTTAAACCTTTACTAGCATGGCAAGCAGTATCTTCTTCTCCTCTATAAATTCCCAATTCAGATACAATATACTTAGTATTTTTAAAAACCAATGTTTTACCGATTAAATCCTCTGCTACTAATAAAATATCTCTATTAAAAAAATCATAATCTAATTTATTCAAATGACAAGGCCTCTTTTTGAATTGACACAGAAAGAATTATACCTATTGAAATAAGATTAATTAATTGGAATGTACCTCCATAACTAAAAAATGGTAATGGAATACCTGTAACTGGCATAATTCCCAAAGTCATTCCTATATTTTCAAATATATGAAACAGAAACATAGCAGCAAATCCCATAATGACTAATCTGGTAAAAACTTGATTGCTATTTTTTGCTAATACAACAAATCTATATAATAGTCCACAATACAAAGCTATAAGTAAACCTCCGCCTAAAAAACCAAATTCTTCTACTAAAACAGGGAATATATAGTCCGTTTGTTTTTCTGGTATAAAATTAAATTGGCTTTGTGTTCCTTTTAAAAATCCTTTACCAAAAAACTTTCCAGATCCTATAGCAATTTTTCCTTGTATGGCTTGGTAACTTGAGTCTGAAACATCATGTTCTGGATTAAGAAAAGTTAAAATTCTCTTTTTTTGAAAATCTTCTAGTGATAAATATATAAAAGGTAAGGACACAATACCTAATCCTAGAGCCATAAAAAAATATTTCATCTTTACACCAGCGGAAAATAACATTATAACAATAATAAAAATAAAAACCATAGCAGTCCCAGCATCAGGCTGTAATAAGATTAATATTACTGGTATTAGGGCAAAAATTATAATTTTTAATAGGATTTTAGGATGATTTATAGTCTTAATATTTATTTCTATAAATCTAGAAAACGAAATTATAAATCCGATTTTTACAATTTCAGCAGGTTGAAATCTAATTGGTCCCAATACAATCCAACTATTAGAACCCCACTGTTCTCTACCAGTACCTATTAGTAGAACTAAAACTAATAAGGCAATACTAACAATATAAATCTTCATATAATTTTGTTTTAAGAAATCAGTATCTATTAATAAAATAAATACTATTGATATTAAGCCTAATATAGTTGCAATGACTTGTGCTAAAATAGTTTTATTCCCTAGGCTTCTAGTTGCACTAAATAAAACCACTAGTCCAAAAGCTAATAAGGCTAATAGTATTATAACTAATTTTTTATCTAATTTTCCTAAATTTTTCTTTCGTAAATTAAACATCTAATCACCTTCGATTATTATATCATAGATGAAATATTATTAACTAACTTTATGCTATAATAATTTAGGGGTAATTTTATGAAAATAGGATTTCATATAACGACTAGTAAGGGATTTCATTATGCAATTAATGAATCAATTAAATATAAGGCAAATACTTTCCAGTTTTTTCCTAGGAATCCAAGAGGCTCAAAATCTAGAAAAATAAAAAATGATGAAATTTCTAAATTCAATGAAGGTCTCAACAAATATAATTTTGGCCCAGTAGTTTGTCATGGGGCATACACTATGAATTTAGCATCAAATAAAGAATCTGTAAGAAATAATAGTATTGAATTAATGAAAGATGATTTTGAAAGAATTAAAAAACTAGGAGTAGAAAATTATGTTTTTCATCCTGGTTCCCATGTTGGGCAAGGTGAGAAAACAGGTTTGGATTTCATTATAGAAGGATTAAATTCTATACTAGATGAAGACTATAAATTTACTCTTTGTTTAGAAACTATGTCTGGAAAAGGTACAGAATTAGGATATGATTTTAAACAATTAAAATATATTATGGATAATTTAAATTATAAAAAAGTTGGAATTTGTATGGATACATGTCATATATTCAGTGCAGGTTATAATATAAAAAATAAGTTTTCATATGTTATGGAAGAATTTGATAATATAATAGGTATTAATAATATTAAAATTTTACATTTTAATGATAGTAAAACTGAATTTAATTCACGAAAAGATAGACATGAGAAAATTGGACTAGGTTCACTAGGTATTGATACCTTTAAAAGTTTTATTAATTATGATTATTTTACAAATATACCTATAATATTAGAAACACCTAATGATTTAGAGGGATATAAAGAGGAAATTGAATTATTATATAGTTTAAAGGAATAGATATGAGTAAACATTTAAAAATAATAGAAATAGATAAAGTATTGGATATTTTAGAAAAGGATTATCCCGATGCGAAAGCGGAATTAAACTTTTCTACACCGTATGAATTATTAGTTGCTACAATTTTATCTGCCCAGTGTACAGATGTTCAAGTAAATAAAACCACTGATGTTCTATTTAAAGAATATAATACACCTGAAAAAATGGTAGAATTATCTACTGAGGAGTTAGGTAAAAAAATTAAAAGCTGTGGTTTTTATAAAACTAAAAGTGCAAATATTTTAAGTACTTCAAGAATCTTAATAGAAAACTATAATTCAAAAGTACCTGCAACTATGGAAAAGTTAATAGAACTACCAGGTGTAGGTAGAAAAACAGCAAATGTAGTTCTATCTAATGCTTTTAATATTCCTAGTATAGCAGTAGATACTCATGTTTTTAGAGTTTCTAATAGAATAGGAATCGCCAATGCAGATAATGTAGAAAAAACTGAAAAACAATTACGCAGGAGAATAAAAAAAGACAGGTGGAGCAAAAGTCATCATGTTTTAATTTTTCATGGGCGAAGGGTTTGTAAAGCTAGAAATCCTGCTTGTGAGATATGCAGTGTTCAAAACTGTTGTTTATACTATAATAAAAAATAAGTTTAGGAGATATTATGTTTAATATAGTTTTATTAGAACCTGAAAAACCAGCAAATACAGGTAATATAGGAAGAACTTGTCTTTTAACAAATTCAAAACTTCATCTTATAAGGCCTTTCTATTTTAAAATGGATGATAAGACCTTAAGAAGAACTGGACTTGATTATTGGAAAGACGTTAATATAGAAATTTATGATAACTATGAAGATTTTTTAAATAAGAATCAAAATATAAATATATATTACGCAACTACTAAAACAAACAAAACATATGCAGAGGCTAAATTTAAAGATGGTGATTATATTATGTTTGGAAAGGAATCTGCCGGAATTCCTGAATCAATTTTAAATTCAAATAGAAATAATTGTATTCGTATACCAATGATAAAAGATTTAAAAAGATCATTAAATCTAGCCAATAGCGTTAATATTATTTTATTTGAAGCCTTAAAACAAAATAATTTTTTAGATTTAATATAGCCAAGAAAATTATCTTGGCTTTTTTTATTGCATTTATTTGTAAATTGTAGTATTATCTATATAAACGAAATTGTCCCTTATGGGACAAAAAAGAGTGGTGCCTATGAATAAAAATATAATCGATATTCTATACCCCGATTATAAGGAAAAAATGCTACAACGATATAATATTCTAAATGAAATTAAAATGAATAATAATATCGGCAGAAGAAAACTATCTAATATTTTAAATTTAAATGAAAGATTAATTCGTAATGAAACAGAAAAACTTTTTCAAATGAATTTAATAATAATAGAGCAAGTGGGTATGAATATTACAAAAGAAGGTATTGCCGTACTAGATGAAGCATCTGATTTTATAAAGGATTTATATAGTCATGAAGAATTAAGTCAAAAAATCAAAAACTTACTTGGAATAAAAAAAGTTATTATTTCCCAAGGTAGTATTTATGAATCAAACGGCAGACTTGAACTGGCTAAAGTGTCAAGTAATTACTTTTTGAAGAATATAAAAAACAATATGATAATTGGTATAACTGGTGGTTCAACTATTGGACAAACCATTGAAAATATACAAACAAATAAAAGTTTTTCAGATATTGTAATAGTTCCAGTAAGAGGGAGCTTAATGGGGTCAGTAAAGAACCAAACCAATATCCTAGCTGTAAAACTAGCAGAAAAACTAAATTCAAAATACGCAAACTTTTATTTACCAGATGATTTTGATTTAGATAACTTAAAGGATATTTCTAAATTACCAGAAGTTCAAAAAACATTAAATTTAATCAATCATTTAGATTTATTGGTTTTTGGTATTGGAGATGCCCTTAAAATGGCAAATCGTCGTTTATTATCTGAAAAGGAAAAAAATCTGTTAATAGAAAATAATGCGGTTGCAGAAGCATTTGGAAATTATTTTGATATAAATGGGAATATAGTATTAAAATCTAAGTCTATAGGAATAAGTTTGGAACAATTTCTAAATGTTAAGGATGTTATTGCCATAGCTGGTGATGATGAAAAAGAAAAGGCGATAATTGCTATTTCTGAAGTAAGGAAAGATATTACTTTAATAATTACTGAAGAATGTGCAAAAAAAATAATTGAATTAAAAGATAGCAATATCTAAATTTAAGGAGGAAATTTAATGAAAGTAGCAGTAAATGGTTTTGGTAGAATTGGTAGAGATGTAGTAAGACAAATTTTTGAAAGAGATGAAAAAGATTTAGAATTAGTAGCTATAAACTTTAGTACAGATATTGATACAATGGCTCACTTATTTAAATATGATTCATTATATGGAAAATTCAATGGTACTGTTGAAGTTGCAGGAGATTCATTTGTAATTAATGGTAAAACAGTAAAAATTGTAAATGATAGAGATCCAGCTAATTTACCATGGAAAGAATTAGGAGTAGAATTAGTAATAGACTCTACAGGTGCATTTAAAGATGAAGCAGGCCTAGGTAAGCATATTCAAGCAGGTGCTAAAAAAGTTATATTAACAGCTCCTGGTAAAGGAATAAAAACTATTGTTATGGGTGTAAATGAAGAAACTTACGATCCTGAAAATGATAATATTATTTCAAATGCTTCTTGTACAACTAACTGTTTAGCACCTATGGCTAAAGTTTTAGATGAAAACTTTGGTATAAAAAGAGGTTTAATGACTACTATTCATGCTTATACAGGAGATCAAAATCTACATGATAATAAGCATAGAGATATTAGAAGAGCTAGAGCTGCTGCTTTAAGTATGGTTCCAACTACTACTGGTGCTGCAAAAGCAGTTGCATTAGTATTACCACAATTAGAAGGTAAACTAAATGGATTTGCAGTAAGAGTTCCAACCCCTACAGTATCTTTAACAGACTTGACTGTTGAATTAGATAAAGATGTTACTAAAGAAGATGTAAACAACGCTATTAAAAATGCTGCTAATAACGAAATGAAAGGCATTTTAGGATACTCTGATGAAAAACTAGTTTCTATAGATTTCCAAGGAGATCCAAGATCTTCAATATTTGATGCTGATTTAACAACAGTTATAGATGGTAATTTTGTAAAAGTTGTTTCTTGGTATGATAATGAGTGGGGATATTCTCAAAGAGTTGTAGATTTAGCTAAATTAGTTGCTACAAAATAGTTATATAATAAATTAATAAGCCCAGTCTTTGACTGGGCTTATTTAAAGAATGAACGAGGTGAATTCTATGTTAAATAAAAAATCCGTTAAAGATTTAGATGTAAATGGAAAAAAGGTTTTAGTCAGAGTAGATTTTAATGTTCCAATGTCTAAAACTGAAGAAGGTGTTATTACTGATGATGCAAGAATTGTTGCAGCAATACCAACTATACAATATTTAATAGATAATAACGCTAGGGTAATTCTTATGTCTCATTTAGGTAGACCAAAAGGAGAGCCTAAAAAAGAATTTTCTTTAGCCCCAGTAGCTAAAAAATTATCTGAACTTATTAATAAAGAAGTTAAATTTTTAGATTCTGATGTTGTTGTTGACAACAATGTTATAAATGAAGTTAATAATTTAAAAGATGGGGAAGTAGCTTTACTACAAAACACTAGATATCGTAATGAAGAAACAAAAAATGGAGAAGAATTTGCAAAAGAATTAGCAGGTTTAGGAGAATTATATGTAAATGATGCTTTTGGTACTTCCCATAGAGCACATGCTTCTAATGTTGGTGTATCTTCTTTATTACCATCTGCAGTAGGGTTTTTAGTAGAAAAAGAACTAGATATAATGGGTAAGGCTTTAGAAAATCCAGAAAGACCTTTTATAGCAATTTTAGGTGGTGCTAAAGTAAGTGATAAAATTGGTGTTATTGAAAATCTTTTAAATAAGGTAGACTCTATAATTATTGGTGGAGGTATGGCCTTTACCTTCTTAAAGGCCGAAGGTAAAAATGTAGGTAAATCTTTATTAGAAGAAGATAAAATAGATTTAGCAAAAGAATTAATGGATAAGGCTACAGAAAAAGGAGTAAAATTATTCTTACCAACTGATGTAGTTGCAGCAAAAGAAATGACAGATACTGCAAAGGCAGAAATTATTTCTGTTAATGATTTTTCAGATGATATTGCAGGATTTGACATAGGGCCTAAAACTATAGAGGAATTTTCAGAGGAAATAAAGAAATCAAAAACAGTTGTTTGGAATGGGCCAATGGGAGTATTTGAGGTTGAACAATTTAGTAAAGGTACCTTTGCTATAGCTAAGTCATTAGCAGAATCAAATGCTATAACTATTATTGGTGGAGGAGATTCTGCATCTGCAATAGAAAAAGCAGGATATAAAGAAAAAGTAACACATGTTTCAACTGGAGGAGGAGCTTCTTTAGAGTTCTTAGAAGGAAAAGAACTTCCAGGTGTTGCAGCTATTAGTGATAAATAGGAGGAATTATGCGTAAACCAATAATTGCAGGTAACTGGAAAATGAACAATACTGTTACAGAAACTATAAGTTTATTAAAAGACATTACTTCATTAAATTTAGATAAAGATGTAGAAAAAGTAGTTGTTGTTCCTTTTACTAGTGCATACTCTGCTATTGATATGTTAAAAGATTCAGATATAAAAGTTGGATGTCAAAATATGTATTTTGAAGAATCTGGTGCATTTACTGGTGAGGTTTCACCTTTAATGCTTAAGGACTTGGGAATTGAATACGTAATAATAGGACATTCAGAGAGAAGAGAAATATTCGGTGAAGATGATGATTTAATTAATAAAAAAGTTATTTCTGCTTTAAAACATGATATTAATCCAATTTTATGTTGTGGAGAAACTTTAGAAGAAAGAGAAAACAACAAGCAAGAGGAAAAAGTTAGAAATCAATTAATTAATGATTTAAAAGATGTTTCTGCTGATGACATTGCAAAAGTAGTAATTGCTTATGAACCTATTTGGGCAATTGGTACTGGAAAAACAGCTTCTAGTGACGATGCTGAAGAAATGTGTAAATTCATTAGAAATTTATTAAAAGAATTATATAATGAAGAATTAGCAGACAAAGTTAGAATCCAATATGGTGGTTCTGTTAAACCTGGTAATGTTACAGAAATAATGGAAAAAGAAAATATTGATGGTGCTTTAGTTGGAGGAGCTAGTTTAGAAGCTGATAGTTATGCATCATTAGTAAATTTTAGAAGGTAAATATGAAAAAAACAATGTTAATGATCTTAGATGGATGGGGAATAGGAGAAAATTATGAAGGTAATGCTATAAATTTAGCTAATACTCCTAATTTTGATAAATTACTAAATGAATATCCTCATTCAACTTTAGAAGCAAGTGGTCTAGCTGTTGGATTACCTGAAGGACAGATGGGTAACTCTGAAGTAGGACATCTAAATATTGGAGCTGGTAAAACAGTTTATCAAGATTTAACAAAAATTACAAAAGCTATAAAAGATAGAAGCTTCTTTGAAAATGAGCAATTATTGTCCGCTATAAATAATGCTAAGAAAAACAATAGTAATTTACACCTATTAGGATTAGTATCCCATGGTGGTGTTCATAGCCATATGGACCATTTATTTGCTCTTTTAGAACTATGTAAACTAAATAATTTTGAAAATGTATTCGTCCATGCTTTTTTAGATGGTAGGGATGTTTCTCCAACTGCTGCTAAAAATGATATTGCTGAATTAGAAAATAAAATGGCAGAAATAGGCGTTGGTAAATTAGCTACAATAGCTGGAAGATATTATGCAATGGATAGGGATAAAAGATGGGATAGAGTTGAAAAAGCTTATAATTCCATAGTACTTGGAGAAGGTAATAAATCAGATAATATTATTAAAACAATTACTGACTCCTATGAAAATAAAGTTACCGATGAATTTCTTGTTCCAACTATAATATCCGAAAATATTCAAGGATTAATAAATGATAACGACTCTATTATATTCTTTAACTTTAGACCAGATAGAGCTCGTGAATTAACTAGAGCAATAATAGATAAAGACTTTGATGGATTTGAAAGAAGAAAAGTTCTAAAGAATATAACTTATATTTGCATGACTCAGTATGATGCAACAATAGAAAATGTTAAAATTGCATTTCCACCAGATGTTCATAAAAATACTTTAGGGGAAGTAATTTCAAAAAATAATTTATCACAATTAAGAATTGCTGAAACAGAAAAATATGCCCATGTAACATTTTTCTTTAATGGTGGTAATGAAGAACCTAACCCAGGAGAAGATAGGAAATTAATTCCTTCTCCAAAAGTAGCAACTTATGATTTACAACCGGAAATGAGTGCTATTGAAGTTACTGAAAATGTTGTTAAAGCCATAAATGATAACAAATATGACTTAATAATTTTGAATTATGCTAATACAGATATGGTCGGCCATACAGGTGTTTTAGACGCTGCTATAAAAGCTGTTGAAACTGTAGATAAATGTATAGGAAAAGTATTAGAAGCTATAGAAAAAAATGATACAACTCTATTTATTACTGCTGATCATGGTAATAGTGAATATTTAATTGATAAAGTTACAGGAGAATCATTTACAGCACATACTACAAATAAAGTTCCTTTCATTGAGTTTCCAAGAAAGGATTTAGAATTAGAAGACGGTAAATTATCTGATATAGCTCCAACTATATTAGATATTATGAATATTGAACAACCAAAAGAAATGACTGGTAAATCACTTATTAAAAAACTATAGGAGGTTATAATGAGTACAATTATAGACATATATGCAAGGGAAGTATTAGATTCAAGAGGAAATCCAACTGTCGAAGTTGAAGTAACAACCGATTCAGGAGCTGTGGGATTAGCTATGGTTCCTTCAGGAGCATCTACTGGAGCACATGAAGCAGTTGAGTTAAGAGATGGAGATAAAAGTAGATATTTAGGAAAAGGTGTTACTAAAGCAGTAGATAATGTTAATGATATTATTGCTGATGAAATTGTTGGCTGGTCAGTATTTGATCAAATCGGTATTGACAATGCAATGATAGCTTTAGATGGAACAAGTAATAAAGGAAAATTAGGTGCTAATGCAATACTTGGAGTATCTATGGCTGTTGCTAAAGCTGCTGCAGATGATTTAGGAATGCAATTATATGAATACATAGGAGGAGTAAATTCTAAGACACTTCCTGTACCTATGATGAATATTCTAAATGGTGGAGAACATGCTGACAATAATGTAGATATTCAAGAATTTATGGTTATGCCTGTAGGTGCACCTAACTTTAAAGAGGGTTTAAGAATGGGAACAGAAGTATTCCATAGCTTAAAATCAGTATTAAAAGAAAAAGGATTAAACACTGCTGTAGGTGACGAAGGAGGATTTGCTCCTAACTTAAGTTCTAATGAAGAAGCATTAGAAACTATTGTAACAGCTATAAAAAAAGCAGGTTATGAGCCTGGATCAGATATTGTTTTAGCTTTAGACGTTGCTTCTTCTGAAATGTTTGTAGATGGGAAATATAATTTCAAAGGAGAAGGTGTAGTAAGAACTACTGATGAATTAATTGACTACTACAAAGGATTAGTAGAAAAATTCCCTATTATATCCATTGAAGATGGTTTAGCAGAAGATGACTGGGATGGCTGGAAAAAACTAACTGATGTTTTAGGCGAAAAAGTACAATTAGTAGGGGACGACCTTTTTGTAACTAATGTTGAAAGATTAGAAAAAGGAATTAACTTAGGAATAGCCAACTCAATTTTAATAAAATTAAATCAAATTGGAACAATTACTGAAACTCTTGATGCTATTGAATTAGCTAAAAGAAACGGATATACTGCAGTAATTTCCCATAGATCTGGAGAAACAGAAGACACTACAATAGCTGATTTAGCAGTTGCTACAAATGCTGGTCAAATTAAAACAGGTTCAGCATCTAGAACTGATAGAATTGCTAAATACAACCAATTATTAAGAATTGAAGATTATTTAGATGATAATTCAAAATATGATGGTTTAAGTACTTTCTATAATTTAAAAAAATAATATAACTATATTATTGACACTAAAAAGAGAAATAGAATTATTTCTCTTTTTAGTGTTTTTTTGTATCTGAATTTTAAATTTTTATTTGATATAATAGTTGTAATATTTATTATAAAGGTGTTTTATGAAAAAATATCCAGCTCTTATTATAGCAATAATATTATTATTGGGAATTATTTTAAATAGTATTTTAAATTTACCTAAAAATATTTTAATTGTAATATTGTTTTTAGGAATTTTTCTATTCTTTTTAAAAAGTAAGAATTTAAATTATTTAGGGCTGGCCTTAATTTTAACTATATTGTCATTATTTAACTATAATAATTCTTTAAATAAATTAAATCCTGAATTAGATGGAAATCACTATATAATTTCTGGTGAAATAAAAAGTTTGAAAAAAGATGAAGATAAAACAACCTTAATTATTACAAATGTATTACTTGACTCTAGTCTAAATACCGACGACATAATCGTCTATTATGATGGTAAAAAAAACAATCTTTCTGTTGGAGATAAAATAGAATTTACAAATAAATTATTTGTTCCTATTGAAAACTTCAACCCTGGTGAATTTAATTATTATAATTATTTAATTTCAAATAATATATTTTATTACTCCTATACAAATGATTTACAAGTTATTGGTAAAAGTAATAATTTATTACTTACAGCTAGAGGTAACTTTTTTACAAAAATTAATAAAGTCTTATCTAAATTAAATCCTAATAGTAAGGACTTCCTATATTCAGTTATAACAGGAAATAATTTTTTACCAGGGGAATATACTAATCTATACAAAAATCTAGGAATAATGCATATTTTATCCGTTAGTGGGCTACATATAATCATACTTCAGTCACTTTTACTATTTTGTTTAAATTTCATTATTGTTAATAGAAATATTAAAAGAATCTTAACCTTAGTAATAATATTTATATATTGTCTATTAATTGGATTTCCTATGTCCTCTATTAGAGCCTTTATTTTCATATTTATTGATTTTTTATCAAGTATATATATGAAAGCTAAAGTCCAAATAAAAACCATATCCGTGTCTGCAATTTTGATATTACTCATTAATCCTTGGAGCATATTTGACCTAGGATTTCAATTTTCATTTTTGTCAGTTTTAGGAATTGCACTAATATATCCTTTACTAAAAAATAAAAATTATGCTAACAGTAGTATTTTAAATATCCTATATTTGACTTTAGCTATTAATATATTAATAATTCCACTACAAATTTTTTATTTTAGAAATTTTTCAATGGCTTTTTTTCTAGGAAATATTATAGTAATACCATTATTAACTATTATAATAAATATATCTGTTATATATATGTGCCTTTCCCTTGTACCTATAGTAAATACGATTTTTATATCAATAATAAATTTACTATATAATATTGCCACATATTGTATAGTAGGTATAAATAATATTTTTGAAAAATTCAATAGAGGTATGTATTTAAACTTGTATAATATAGTTATAATTTATATATCAATACTATTAATTTTAACAATTTCATATAATTTCTATTATTTTAAAAGGAATAGTAAGAAGTTTTTTTATATATTTATTAAATTAATACCCTTTCATTTAATCTTTTTATTTTTTTGCACAATTTATCATAGTCCAATAAAGTTTAGTATGATAAATATAGGACAGGGTGACTGCTTTTTATTAGAAAGTAAAAACTATAATATCTTATTTGATACTGGAGGTTCTTATTTTAAAGGATATAATACTTCTGGAGAAAGACTGATAAATTTTTTAAAATATGAAAAAATCAAGGAAATAGATGCTGTTTTTCTATCTCATTTTGATGAGGACCATGCAGGAAATATTGGAATCCTATTAGATAATTTTGGCAATATACCAATATTTGGAAGAATCGGTGGGGCAGATATAATAAAAGAAAAATATAATATAAAAAACGATTTTTATTTTGAGTTAAAAAATGATGAAAATATTGATTTAGAAAACCTAAAAATACAAGTAATAGGACAAAATGAAAAGCATAATGATGAAAATAGTAAATCGGTAATTTTAAAAATCAAAATTTACACCAACACAATTCTTCTCACTGGAGATATTTCAAAAGAAGTAGAAGAAAATATACTTTATAAAAATCTTAAAAGTGATATTCTAAAAATACCACATCATGGATCTAAAACAAGTTCTACTATAGAATTTATTAATTCGGTAGACCCTAAAGATGCATTATTATCTGTCGGGAAAAACAATATATATAACTTGCCAAACGATGAAGTAATAAAAAGATATATGGAAAATAATATAAATATAAAAAGAACTGACAAAGATGGAATTGTAATAATAGATTTTTATAAAAACAATTATAATATTTATAAATATAATGAAATTATAAAATACAATATTTTAAATTCTACTAATTTAATATACACTATATATGGACTAATATTAATTATAATATTAAAAAACTACTATAATAGGATGGAATATGGAGAACTTTAAAAAAAATATATATTTAATTTATGGTGAGGAAAAATTTTTAATCGATAAATTTAATAAAGCAATAATAGATAAAACACTGAATAAAGAATTCTTAGATTTTAATTTAATAAAATTTGAATCTAAAAAACTAAAATTTGATTCTATTGTAAATGCATTAGAAACCTTACCTCTATTTGATGAAAACAAAATAATTATTATTGATGATTTAGATACCAGTAAAAAAGGAATTTCATCAAATTCTGAATTCATTGATAATCTATATAATTATATTGATAATATTTCAAATTACAATAATATAATTATAAATTCCTATTTAGATAAACCCTTTAAAGGAAAATTTTTTAAAAAAATCGAAAAATATGGGACATTAAAACAATTTAAAAAGTTTAATTATTCAGAACTAGAAAAGTATATTAAAGAATTTTTTAAAAAAAACTCTTTAGATTATAACTTAAATACTATTGACTATATAATTGATAAGACTGCCTATTTAAATAAAGATTTTAATAAAAATCTATACAATGTTAATAACGAACTTGAGAAATTAAAAAATATTAAAGTAAAAATTACTAAGAAAATAGTAGATGATGTTTTTACAGATTCTTTTGAAAATAACATTTTTAAATTAACAGATGCTATTTCTACAAAAAACATATCTAGTTCTATAAAACTTTATAATGAATTACTTATTAATAGTAATGATCCTTTTAGGATTTTTTATATGATAGTAAGACTTATTAGAAATATCATAATTGTTAAAGAAGGAACTAGACTAAATATGTCAGAACATAATATTAGCAAAGATTTTTCAATATCTAGCTTTGAAATAAAAAAAATTAAATCTGTTATAAATTTATGGAAATATGATACTTTAAAAACAGGAATCCATAATTCCTACAATACTGAGGTTTTATTAAAATCTACATCAGTAAATTCTAACTATATTGTAGAAAATTATATAATAAATTTATTGAAATAATTTTAATAAAAAAAGAGATAATGTAATGGATCCTTTTACATTATCTCAATAAAACCTATTTAGATGAATTTAATTTTTTTGAAAGTTTACTTAATTGTCTAGAAGCTGTGTTTTTATGAAGAACATTTTTTGAAGTAGCCTTCTTTAATTTTTTATCTATAACCCTTAATAAGCTTTTTGCTTCATCAAAATCATTAGAAGAAATAGCATCTTCAAATTTTTTAATATAAGTTTTAATTTCAGATTTTCTTGCTTTATTTTCTAAAGTTTGTCTTTTAGTTACATCTATTCTTTTAATTGCTGATTTAATATTTGCCATTATTTCACCTCCTAAACATAACATTGTTATTATATAATAGCAAAAAACAAAAATCAAGAGAATTTATGTTATAATTATTAATGGATTTATTTTAAATATATACTTAAATGCAGGAGCGTAAGAATGAATAGTAGTAAAAAAGTTAAGTCTGAATTTTTTGAGTGGATTATTATGATTATTGTAGCTGTAATACTAGCTTTAATTATAAGATACTTCGTATTAAGTTCTACTCTAGTAAATGGTTCTAGTATGGAACCTACCTTAAAAACAAATGATAGACTACTTGTAAATAGAATAAGTTTTATGGTCGATGATTTAAAATACGGTGATATTGTCGAATTCCATAACCCTCATAATGAAAAAGAAGATTTTATAAAGAGAGTAATAGCACTAGAGGGAGATGTAGTAGAAATAAAAAACAATATTGTACATGTTAATAACAAGCCCTTAAAAGAAGAATATACTAGTACAGAAAATGGTTTTACAACTTTTGGAGCAGAATCCTATTGGGAAGTAGGAAAGGATGAGGTTTTTGTACTAGGAGACAACAGGCCAAATAGTAACGATAGTAGAGCTTTTGGACCTATAGAAAAAGATTCTATTGTAGGGATAGCATTTTTTAGATTTTATCCCTTCTCGAAAATTGGATTAATAAAATAATTTATGGTGAAATTATGAACGATAATAGTAGAGAAAAATCCGAATTTTTAGAGTGGATATTTCTAATTGTCCTAACTTTAATTTTAGCTGTATTAATTAATACCTTTATTTTTAGTCAGACAATAGTAAAGGGGTCAAGTATGGAACCTACCTTGAAGACTAATGATAGATTATTAATTAATAAAATAGGATTTTTAGTAGACAATATAGAATATGGTGATATTGTAGAATTCCATAATCCTTATAATAAAAATGATGATAACTATATTAAGCGAGTTATTGCTTTAGAGGGAGATATTGTAGAAATAATAGAAAATAGGGTATATGTAAATCAAAATTTGCTTACTGAAGAATACACCAGCACTAATGGTGAAACAAAAATAGAGTCTGAATATTATTGGGAAATCAAAAATGATGAGGTGTTTGTTCTAGGTGATAATAGACCAAAAAGTGATGATAGTAGATTATTTGGTCCAATAAAAAAAGATTCTATTGTAGGTATTGCTTTTTTTAGGTTTTATCCTTTTAATAAGTTTGGAAATTTAAATATTAATTAGTAGGGGATTTAATGAATATAAAAAAATCAAATATAAGAAATTTTTCAATAATTGCACATATTGATCATGGTAAGTCCACATTAGCTGATAGACTAATTGAAGAAACCGGAATGTTGACTAAACGAGAAATGGAAAGTCAAGTATTAGATAGTATGGACTTAGAGAAAGAAAGAGGAATTACAATAAAACTAAAGGCTGTAAAATTATTTTATAAGTCTTTAGATGGAGAAGAATATATACTAAATTTAATTGATACTCCAGGTCATGTAGACTTTAACTATGAAGTGTCGAGAAGTTTGGCTGCTTGTGAAGGAGCTGTCTTAATTGTCGATGCTACACAGGGAGTTGAAGCCCAAACGTTAGCAAATGTTTACTTAGCTATAGACCAAGATTTAGAAATTCTTCCTGTTATTAATAAAATTGATTTACCTTCTGCAGATATTGAATATGCAAAAAATGAAATAGAAGAAATTATAGGGCTGGATGCTTCTAACATACCGGAAATTTCTGCTAAAGAAGGAATTAATATAGTAGATGTTTTAGAGGATATTGTAAATAATATACCAGCACCAGAAGGAAATGATTCTAATCCTTTAAAGGCTTTAATTTTCGATTCATACTATGATTCCTATAAAGGTGTAGTGTCATATGTTAGAGTTTTTGAAGGAATAATAAAACCAGGGATGAATATTAAAATGATGTCATCTGGTAAAGAATTTGAAGTTACTGAAGTTGGTTATACTACTAATTCCAGTATAGTAACTGATAAGATTACTGCAGGTGATGTAGGATATGTTGTAGCCAGTATAAAAAATGTAGAAGATTCAAGAGTTGGTGACACTATAACAGATGCTAATAATCCTACTGACAAGGCTTTACCAGGCTATAAAAAAGTTACTCCTATGGTATATTGTGGTATATATCCTGCTGAAGGTGAAGAATTTACTGCTATTAGGGAAGCTTTAGAGAAATTACAAGTAAATGATGCTTCACTAACTTTTGAGCCAGAATCATCTGTAGCACTTGGATTTGGATTTAGATGTGGTTTCTTAGGATTGTTACATATGGAAATAATTCAAGAACGATTAGAAAGAGAATTTGATTTAAATATTATTACAACAGCTCCATCGGTTATTTATAAGGTTACTAAAAAAACTGGTGAAGTGTTAAATATACAAAATCCAAGTAATCTTCCTGAACCTACTGAAATAGAGTATATGGAAGAGCCTATAGTAGATGCAAATATTATGGCTCCAAAAGATTATGTTGGAGTAATAATGGAATTATGTCAAAACAAACGGGGAACATTTGTAAATATGGAGTATTTAGATGAAAAAAGAGTAAACATAAATTATACTCTACCTTTAAATGAAGTGATTTACGATTTCTTTGATGCTTTAAAATCAAAAACAAAGGGTTATGCGTCTTTAGACTATGAACTAAAAGGTTATGAAGTTTCCGAATTAGTAAAATTGGATATTTTAATAAATGGAGAACTTGTTGATGCTTTTTCATTAATAGTCCACAGTGAAAAGGCTTATGAAAGAGCTAGGATTATCGTTGAAAGACTTAAGGAAGAAATACCTAGACACCAATTTGCAATTCCTATTCAGGCTTCAATAGGTTCTAAAATAATAGCTAGAGAAACTGTAAGAGCTTTAAGAAAAGACGTTTTAGCAAAATGTTACGGTGGAGATATTTCACGAAAAAGAAAATTACTAGAAAAACAAAAAGAAGGAAAGAAACGAATGAGACAAATTGGATCTGTAGAAGTTCCACAACAAGCCTTCTTATCGGTATTAAAATATGATGAAGATTAATCTCATAGCTTTGCTATGAGATTTTTTTAAAGGTTATTTGGAGGTTAAATGAAAAAATTAGGTATATATGTTCATATTCCATTTTGTAAAGAAAAATGTTATTATTGTGATTTTATTACAATGCCTTATCAAGAAAAAAGAATAGGCGAGTATTTTTCTCTATTGGAAAAGGAAGTTTATATGTACAAAGATAAGTTTAAAAATTATACAATAGACAGTATTTATTTTGGTGGTGGAACTCCTTCTTTTGTAGATTCAAAATATATTATTGATTTAATATTATTATTAAAAAAATATTTTTTTATTGAAGAAAATATAGAATTTACCATTGAAACTAATCCTGATACATTAGATAAGTATAAATTAAATGATTATATTAATTATGGAATTAATAGAATTTCCTTAGGAGTTCAAACTTTTAACGATAATATTTTAAAGATATTAGGAAGAAATCATAGTTCTGAAACAATTATTAATGACATAGAAATAATAAAAGAAGTGGGATTTAAAAATTTAAGTTTAGATTTAATAATGGGGCTTCCAAAACAAAAATTATCTAATATAAAAAATGATTTGCAAATTATAAAAGAAATTTCCCCTAAACATATTTCTTATTATGATTTAATAATAGAAGAAAATACCAGATTTAATAAATTATATAAGGAGAAAAAACTATTACTTCCAACAGATGATGAAAATAGAAAATTTTATAAAAATATTATATCTTCATTAAATAGTATGAATTTAAATCAATACGAAATTTCAAATTTTGCTGTAACTGGTTTTGAATCGAAACATAATTTAAAGTATTGGCTTGTAAATGAATACTTAGGTCTTGGAATTGGAGCTTCAAGTTATATTCATAATTATAGATATACAAATGAATATAGATATAAAGAATATAAAAATAAAATTAATAAAGATGTTCTTCCTATTCAAGCAAAAGAATACTTAACTTATAATAATAAAATATTTGAAAAAATAATTATGAATATGCGACTCGTTACAGGTCTAAGCCTAAAAGAATTAAAATCAGAATACAATTATGATATTTTTGAGAAAAATGAAAAGATAATTAATGAATATATTAAACAAAATCTATTAATCCTTCATAATGACAGATTGTCTTTTACTGAAGAAGGATTTAATATTTCCAATAAATTTTTTATAGATATTAATATTTAGTATTGACAAATCTAAATATTAATACTATTATAATATTAGCACTCAGCAACATGTAGTGCTAATAAAGAATAGGGCTGAGTTAAATGAACTATAAAGACTTAGATATTAGAAAAAAAAATATACTATATTATATTATAGAAGAATACTTATTGAATCCTGAACCTGTTGGTTCAAGAACAATATCTAAAAATTCAAATCTAGGCGTAAGTGCAGCTACTATTAGAAATGAAATGAGTGATTTAGAAGATTTAGAGTTACTAAAAAAGTCTCATGCTTCTTCTGGAAGAGTTCCTTCAGAAATGGGATACAAGCTATATGTGGAAGAAGCTTTAACGAATTTTAGAAATCAATTTGCTAATTCTTCAAATACTGCACTAAAAGTAAAACGAAGTGATTTAAATATAGATGTTGAGCAACTTGTTAAATCAGCTGCTGAAATATTATCTTCTATGACTAATAATGTTGTAATAACTTCTTTAGAAAGACCATATAATATAGGAATATATCATGTTGAAGTTTTAAAAATTAGTAAATATGATTATATTTTATTGATGGTTTTAAAAAATGGTGAAGTCAATAGTTCAATTTTTAATCTACGAAATAATATTTCAAATGAAGATTTAAAAAAAGTAAACTTTTTATTAAATCATTTAATTAAAAATAGTTTAACTATTGAAGATTTTGAAAATGATTTTTTAGATATCATAAATAAATTAAATAATTATTTTGATTTACTACAAAATATTTTTAGAATTTTAAAATTAGAATTTACAAATTTTGGAAATATAAAAACAAAGATATATGGTCTATCAAATATTTTTAATTTACCAGAATATAACAACTTAGAAAAAGTTAAAGATTTTTTCCAGTTTATAGATAAAAAAGAAAACTTAGTTAAGCTTCTGGATAAAAATATAGAAGAACATGTTGAAGTGTATATTGGCTCAGAAATAGGAATACCTATTTTAAATGAAAATAGTCTCATACTAACCAATTTATATTTAAACAATTACTATATAGGTAAAATAGGTGTTATTGGACCCTTAAGGATGGATTATAAGAACACAATAGTGACCCTTTATAATATATCTTGGAAAATAGTTAATATGATAGATTAAAAGAGGTGATAAAGTGGCTAAAAACAAGAAAAATAACGAAACTTTTGATTCTGATGAAAATAAAGAAAATTTAATTAATAATGATGAGGTATCAGAAGAAGTTGAAAACAATGAAAATGAATTAATTGAAGAGAATGAAAGTCTTAAAAATTCATTAACAATTTTACAAGCAGATTTTATAAACTTTAAAAGAAGAATAGAAAATGAAAAATCACAATCTATATCTTTAGCAAATGAAGGTTTAATTTTAAAATTACTTCCAATTGTTGATGATTTAGAAAGAGCTTATGAAAACAAGCTACAAGAAGATGAGTTTTCTGATGGAATTAAAATTATCTTAGATAATTTTAAAGAAATATTAAAAAAAGAAGGGCTTGAAGAAATAGAATCAAAAGATACTTTATTTGATCATAATGTTCATCAAGCTATATTAGTTGAAAAAAATGATGATGTAGAGTCCGGTTACATTATAGACACTCTACAAAAAGGTTATAAATTAAACGGAAAAGTTATAAGACCTAGTATGGTCAAAGTTAGTGAATAATTTAGGAGGATATAATTATGGGAAAAATTATAGGTATAGACTTAGGAACAACAAATTCAGCAGTAGCTGTAATGGAGGGAGGTACTTCTACAATAATTCCAAACGTAGAAGGTAATAGAACAACTCCTTCAGTAGTAGCATTTACAAAAGACGGTGAAAGATTAGTTGGGGAAACTGCTAAAAGACAAGCCATTACTAATCCAAATAGAACAATTTCTTCTATTAAAACACATATGGGAACTGATTTTAAAGTTGATATTGACGGAAAAAATTATACACCAGAAGAAATTTCTGCCATGATATTACAAAAATTAAAAACAGATGCAGAAAGTTATTTAGGAGAAACAATCACTGAAGCAGTAATAACAGTTCCAGCTTATTTTACAGATAGCCAAAGACAAGCTACAAAAGACGCTGGAAAAATTGCAGGTCTAAATGTAAAAAGAATTATTAACGAGCCTACTGCTGCAGCTTTAGCTTACGGAATGGATAAAGACCATGACCAACATAAAATAATGGTATACGATTTAGGTGGAGGTACTTTTGACGTATCTATTCTAGAAGTAGGAGATGGTGTTTTTGAAGTACTAGCTACTAGAGGTAATAACAAGCTTGGTGGAGATGATTTTGATAATATAATTATCGACTATTTAGCAGATGAATTCAAAAAAGAAAATGGAATTGATTTAAGACACGACCCAACGTCTTTACAAAGATTAAAAGACGCTGCTGAAAAAGCTAAAAAAGAATTATCTTCAACTTTAAGTTCAAATATTAACTTACCATTTATTACAGCAATTAATGGTGTACCTGCTCATTTAAATATGGATTTAAGTAGATCTAAATTTGAAGATTTAACTTCCGCTTTAGTTGAAAAAACTACAATCCCTGTTAAAGAAGCATTGAAGGATGCTGGTCTTTCTGCAAGTGATATTCAATCAGTTTTATTAGTAGGTGGTTCTACTAGAATACCTGCAGTACAAGAATCCGTTAAAAAATTAATAGGTAAAGATCCACAAAAAGATATAAACCCTGACGAATGTGTTGCAATGGGTGCTGCTATACAAGGTGGAGTTTTAAGTGGAGAAGTTAAAGATTTACTATTATTAGACGTTACTCCATTGTCATTAGGAATTGAAACATTAGGTGGAGTTACAACTAAATTAATAGAAAGAAATACAACTATTCCAACTAAAAAGAGTCAAGTATTTACTACAGCTGCTGATGGTCAAACAAATGTAGAAATTGTAGTACTACAAGGTGAAAGAGAAATGGCGGCAGATAATACTTTACTTGGTAAATTTACTTTAGCTGATATACCAGCTGCTCCAAGAGGAGTTCCTCAAATTGAAGTTACTTTCGATATAGATGCTAATGGAATAGTAAATGTAACAGCAAAAGATTTAGGCTCTGGAAAAGAACAAAAAATGACAATTTCTTCTTCTACTAAACTTACAGATGAAGAAATACAACAAAAAGTTAATGATGCTGAAAAATTTGCAGAAGAAGACAAAAAGAAAAAGGAATTAATTGAAAGCAAGAATAATGCCGAATCTGTTATATATCAAACAGAAAAAACAATTAAAGACTTAGGTGATAAAATTTCAGCTGACGAAGTTGAAAATATAAATAGTAAAATTAAAGACCTAAGAGATGTTATTACTGGTGAAGATGCTGAAACAATTAAAAATAAAACTGAGGATTTAACTCAAGAACTTTACAAAATGTCTGAAAAACTTTATGGTCAACAAGGTTCACAAGAAGGTGCTCAACAAAATCCAGAAGATGATGTTGTTGACGCTGACTATGAAGTAGTTGATGATGAAGAGGATAAGTAGTATTATAGATAATATTGTTATATAAATAAAGGCTCATGTTTTCATGAGCCTTTATTAGTGTATTGAACAAATCTATATTTTTAGTAGAATATTTAAGAAAGATATTTTAAGGTTGGTGTATTAATGAAAGATTTATATGAAATCTTAGAGGTAGATAGAAACTCATCAAAAGAAGATATAAAAAAAGCATATAGAAAATTAGCTAAAAAGTATCATCCTGATTTAAATCCCAATGATGATGAAGCTCAAGAAAAATTTAAAGAAATTAATTTCGCTTATGAAGTTTTAAGTGATGACGAAAAAAAATCCAAATATGATTTATATGGTGAAGCAGCATTTACAAATGGCGGTATGGGACCAAATGACTTTACTATGGATTTTTCAGATTTATTTGGAGATATTTTTGATATATTTGGTGGAGGTTTTTCTAGAAAAACTAGAAATCCTAATGCACCACAAAAAGGTTCAGACATTCAATTAAAAGTACAATTAACTTTTGAAGAAGCTGTTTTTGGAGTAGAAAAGGAAATTTCTGTAAGAAGAATGGAAACATGTGATGAATGTAATGGTACTGGAGCTGAAAAAGGAACTGATAAAAAAATCTGTGATAAATGCCACGGAAGTGGTCAAGTAAGATATACTCAACAATCGGCATTTGGAACATTTGTTAGAACTGCTACATGTGATAAATGCCATGGCAGTGGAGAAATTATAGAGAAAAAATGTCATAAATGCAAGGGAAAAGGTCAAATACGTACAAGTAAATCCTTAAAGGTAAAAATACCTGCCGGTGTAGATAATGATTCTGTAATTAATCTACGAAGTGAAGGTAATGCAGGAGTAAATGGAGGACCTAATGGAGATTTATATTTAATTTTAGAAGTGCAACCTCATGATTTCTTCCAACGTTCAGGATATGATATTTACTTTAGATTGCCTATAACCTTTACTCAGGCAGCTTTAGGTGCAAAAATAGATGTACCTTTATTAAAAGGAATTGAAGAGTTTGAAATTCCTGCGGGGACTCAAACTGGCACAAGATTCAGATTGAAAAATAAAGGGGTACAAATTCTAAACAGAAAAAATAATGAACATGGTGATTTATATTTTGATGTACAAATAATAACCCCTACAAAACTAAACAACAAACAAAAAGAATTACTGTTGGAATTTTCTAAAATAACTGATGAAGATTATAAAGAAAGCAAAGGTAAAAAAAGTATTTTTGATAAAATAAAGGATAAATTTGATGTTGGAAACTAATAGATGGTCCGAGATTATAATTAACACTCCTAAAGATTTTGAAGATATTATATATTCTATATTATATGACTATAATATCTCGACTTTTGAAATAATTGATTATAGAACTATGGATGAAATAAAAGAAACAAAACCCTATTGGGTTGAACTACAAGATGATTTAATACCTAAATACGAATTAATAACAATTAAACTATATTTGTCTGAAAGCGAATTTGATGAAAAGAAAATATTAGATTTGAAAAACTCTTTAATAAATTTAGATAAGGCTATAGAATTTAATGTAAATAATAAAATAAAGGATAAAGATTGGTCTGAAGAGTGGAAAAAATTCTACAAACCATTTAAAGTTGGTGAGAGAGTAATTATTAAACCTTCTTGGGAAGAATACAAATCCAAAGAAAATAATGTAATAATCAATATTGATCCTGGAATGGCATTTGGTACTGGAACTCATGAAAGTACCTATTTATGCATTGAAGAATTACAAAATATTGGTTTGAAAAATAAGAAAGTCTGTGATATTGGATGTGGATCTGGTATATTATCAATAGTTGCTGCAAAATTAGGAGCTAATAGAGTCACAGCAATAGATATAGATCCTATAAGTGTAAAAACCACTAAAGAAAACTCTATTTTAAATCATACCAATAGTGTAATTTCTGTTTATGAAGGTGATTTATTAAATACAGTTAGTGAAAACTACGATATTTTCATTGCTAATATTCTTCCTAATGTAATATTGGATTTAATACCTAATGTAGGAAAAGTAATTAATGACAATGGCTTAATAATTACTTCAGGTATTATTAAAGAAAAATCGAATTTAATAGTATCAAAATTACAAGAATATAATTTTGAAATAGTAAATATTACTAATAAAGGAGAATGGGTTTGTATCCTGGCTAAATATAATGCATAGAATTTTTAGAACAAGTGAAGATATTATTAATAATAATATAATAGTTGATGGTGAAGATTTTCATCATTTAAAAAATGTATTACGTATTAAAAAAAATGAAAAACTAGAAATTGTTATTAATGAGAATCTATATATAGTAGAAGTGTCGAATTTAGAAAAAAACAGAATTATTACTAACATTTTAAACTATAATGAGATTGAGGGAGAGATTTTAAATATTCATCTTTATCAAGGGTTAACTAAATCCGATAAATTTGATTTTATAATACAAAAATCTGTAGAATTAGGAGTTAAAAGTATTACTCCTTTAATAACTAATAGGGTTATTGTTAAATTAAATAATAAAAATACCGAAAAAAAATTAGTCAGGTTTAATAAAATATCTAAACAAGCTGCTTCCCAATCCCATAGAAATTATATTCCTAAAGTATTTGAACCAATAAATTTATTAGATATATCTTTAGAAAAAGATGAATTAGGGCTACTCGCATATGAATCTTCAGATAACTATACATTGAAGGATATTCTAGTAAACTCTAAAACAAAGAATATTAAAATTATAATAGGACCTGAAGGTGGTTTTGATAAAGATGAAATTTCTTCTTTGGAAGAGAAAGGTTTTAATACAATATCTTTAGGAAAAAGAATATTAAGAACAGAAACTGCTCCTATAACTATGTTATCAATATTACAATACGAAATAGGAGATATTAATAGGTGATTTATGAAAAAAGTAAGTTTTTTAACTTTAGGATGCAAAGTTAACCAATATGAAACCGAAGCAATGATGGAACTATTTTCTAATAAGGGTTATGAAGTATCAAACAATGATGAGATTTGCGATATTTATGTAATTAATACCTGTACAGTTACAAATTTAAGCGATAGAAAGTCAAGACAATTTATATCAAAGGCTAAAAGTAAAAATCCCCAGGCAATTATTGCAGCTGTAGGATGCTACTCACAAGTTAGTACAGAGGAAGTCTTAGCTATAGATGGAATAAATGTAGTTTTAGGCACAAACAATAGAGCAAAAATTGTTGAATACTGCGAAGAAGCCATGAAAACTAACAAAATAATAAATAAGGTTGAAAATATTAAAACCAATAAGGACTTTGAATCTTTATCTATAACAAAACAAAATCATATGACTAGAGCCTATATAAAAATACAGGAAGGCTGTAGTCAATTTTGCTCTTATTGTATTATTCCTTATGCTAGGGGACCAATACGTTCTAGAAATTTAGACGAAATATACGAAGAGGCTTTATTATTATCTAAAAACAACTTTAAAGAAATTATTTTAACTGGTATACATGTTGCTTCTTATGGATTAGATTTTAAAAACAATATTTCATTAGTAGATGTAATTGAAAAAATAGCAACTATTAATAGTATAAAGCGGATACGATTAAGTTCCTTAGAACCAAGAATTATAACTGACGACTTTTTATACAGAGTAAAAAATACAAATAAATTTTGTGATCACTTTCATTTATCTTTACAAAGTGGCTCTGATAAAATTCTAAAACTAATGAATAGAAAATACGACACTAAGGAATACCTGGAAAAAGTTAAATTAATTCGTAAATATTTTCCTAATGCTGGTATAACTACAGATATAATTGTTGGTTTTCCAAATGAAGAAGAAGAAGATTTCCAAGAAACCTTAGAATTTGTTAATACAGTTGGATTTTCAAAAATTCATGTATTCAAATATTCACCAAGAAGTGGAACAAAAGCTGCAAAAATGGAAAATCAAATAGACGGCAATATAAAAAAAGCCAGAAGTTCACTTTTAATTGATGAATCTAAAAAACTTACTAATCAGTTTTTAAACAAATTTATCGGTGATGATGTAGAGGTTCTTTTTGAAGAAAAAAATGATAGTAAAATAATGAATGGTTATTCTACTAATTATATTAGAGTGTCTACAAATTATAACAAAGATTTTATAAATAAAATCACAAAAATTAAAATTACCGATATACAAGATGAGGGAGTTTTTGGTATAATTAATTAATAGGAGGTGAATTTAATGGATTGTATATTTTGTAAAATTGCAAATAAGGAAATTAATTCCGATATTATTTATGAAGATGAAAAAATAATTGCTTTTAACGATTTAAATCCTCAAGCACCTACTCATTTTTTAGTTATTCCAAAAAAACATATAATATCTGCAAATTATATCGATGAATCTAATATTGATATTATTGCTCATATTATGATGGTTATTCCAAAATTAGCTAAAGAACTAGGATTTGATAATTCAGGATATAGAATTGTCAATAATTGTGGAAAAGATGGAGGTCAGTCTGTAGACCATATTCATTATCATGTTCTTGCAGGCAGACAATTACAATGGCCACCAGGCTAAAATTCTTGCAATTAACATCTATATGAGTTATACTATTATAGTATTATTCTGCTCATTAAGAGCACTCTTGCAAGAGAAGAGGGGAGGGATAACCTATGGCAGAAATTAAAGTTGGTGAAAATGAATCATTAGATAGCGCTTTAAAAAGATTTAAAAGACAATGTGCTAGATCTGGTGTTTTATCTGAATATAGAAAAAGAGAGCATTACGAAAAACCAAGTATTAAAAAGAAAAAGAAATCAGAAGCAGCAAGACGTAAGAAAGCTAAAAGAGGTTAATATAGTTAATTAATGTCCAGTAAAAACTGGACATTTTTATTTGCTCCTTATATTTTGGGTATAAAATGTTAAAGGAGGCTAATATGAAAAAGTATTTTTTGATTATTATGGTTTTAGTTTTAGGATATTGTATTAATACAGAATCTTTTGCCAAAGATTATAATAATTATGACTTAAATCAACAGTGTACAGTATCTGCTGGAAATAATTATACAAATAATGAAATAAATACTAGTATTTTTGCAAGAAATTTAAATCACTTTACATTTAAATCTTCTAATAATAATTTTTTCAACAATTTACTTGAGAATATTTCAAATCCAATTATTAGCGGATTATTACTAATTATTTCAATAATAGCAATAATTATCGAAATATTTTTACCTACATACGGAATAGCTGGAATAATATCTATAATTTCTATTGTATTATTTTTTGCAGGAAATTTTCTCTATGGTGATACAGACATAATAGATTTAATTATCTTTATAGTAGGTTGTATTCTTATAGCAATAGAAATTCTAGTACCAGGATTTGGAATTCCGGGAATTGCCGGTATAGTTCTTATTGTTTTAGGAGTAATATTATCCATGTCAAATTTATACATCGGATTACTATCTATTAGTATTGCCTCGATAATAGGTTTTTTAGTACTTATTGCTATAATAAAAAAGGGATATAGAAGTAAATTATTTAATAAGATAGTATTAGACAAGGAAATTAAGTCATCTACTTCATCAGATAATAAACATTTATTAGGAAAAGTAGGAAAAACTATAACTCCTTTAAGACCTTCTGGTACAGTAGAAATAGAAGATAAAAAAATAGATGTTTTAACTGAAGGTGAGTTTATAGATAAAGATGAAAAAGTTAAAATTATAAATATTGAAGGTTTTAAAATTTTTGTAAGGAGGTATTATGATTAGTTTTAGTAGTTTTGGTATAATAATTATTGCAGTACTTGTATTTCTATTTTTAATTTTATTTTTTACTTTTGTTCCTGTAGGTTTATGGATAACAGCATTTTTTTCAGGAGTAAAGGTAAAAATTTCAACTCTAATTGGTATGAGACTTAGGAGGGTAGCGCCAAGTAGAATTATAAACCCTTTAATTAAAGCTACAAAAGCAGGGTTAATTTTAAGTACTAACCAATTAGAAGCTCATTATTTAGCAGGTGGTAATGTAAATACATTAGTTGATGCATTAATAGCTGCTCAAAGAGCTGAAATACCCTTAGATTTTGATAGAGGGGCTGCTATAGATTTAGCAGGTAGAAATGTTTTAGAAGCTGTTCAAGTATCAGTTAACCCTAAAGTAATTGAGACTCCTCAGATTTCTGCAGTAGCTATGAATGGAATAGAAGTCATTGCTAAAGCAAAGGTTACTGTTAGAGCTAATATTGACAGATTAGTTGGGGGAGCAGGAGAAGAAACTATAATTGCTAGAGTTGGCGAAGGTATTGTAACTACAGTCGGTTCAGCACAAAGTCATTCAGATGTTTTAGAAAATCCTGATTCAATATCCCAAACAGTCCTTTCAAAAGGTTTGGATTCCGGTACTGCTTTTGAAATATTATCAATTGATATTGCAGACGTAGATGTAGGAAGAAATATAGGTGCTAAACTTCAAACAGACCAAGCTGAGGCAGATAAGAGAATAGCACAGGCTAAAGCTGAAGAAAGAAGGGCTATGGCTGTAGCTTTAGAGCAAGAAATGTTAGCTGAAATTAGAAAAATGCGTGCAAAAGTTGTTGAAGCAGAGACAAAAGTACCTATTGCTATTTCGAATGCATTAGAAAGTGGTAACCTTGGTGTAATGGACTATTATAGAATGGAAAACATTAAGGCGGATACAAATATGCGTTCATCAATATCCGGAATTGATAATAGTAACGAAAATGACACCTCAAAATAGGTGATAGTATGGATATTATATTTTTAATTATTTTAATTGTAGCTTCTACTATATATAGCTCAAATAAAAAAATTAATAAGGAAAAGAAAAAGCAGGTTAAAAGAACTAGACCAGTAAAAAATATGGAACATATTTATACAAAAAATAAGAAAAAGAAAAACAGCATTAAAACAAAAAATATAGAAAAAGAATTATCTATTGATGAAAATATTAAGGATAGTATAAAGGAAAATATTAAAGATAGTTTATCTTCCTATGTAGAACTTGAAAAAATAAAAAATGATGATACTTTAAAAGAAGACTATATTAAAGTTGAATTATTAGATGATATAAAAAAAGACTTTAAAAATAATCCAAAAAAAGCTTTTATTTATTCAGAAATTTTTAATAGAAAATATTAATAACTTGATATTTTAGAGGATTTTTGCTATAATTTAGTTAGAAAAATATTGTTTATTTCGGAGTGGGATTTTCCCACTCTTATTTATTTATTTAATTAGGAGGTATGATGAATAAAAAAGATTTATTAGACCTATGTTGGAAAGAATTTAAACCTATAGTAACTAATTTAGGATTTATTTTAGATGATATTGAATATGTAAAAGAACCTAAAGGAAATGTACTTAGAGTTTATATTGATAAAGATCAAGGTACCATAAATATAGACGATTGTGAAAAATCAAGTAAAGTCATCAGTGACAAACTGGATGAAATAGACCCAATTGATGAACAATACTATTTAGAAGTGTCTTCTCCAGGAATAGATAGACCTTTTAAAAATAATAGAGATTATTCTAAAAATATTGGAAACTTAGTAATTGTAAAATTTTATGCACCTGTAGATGGGGAAAAGGAAATTATAGGAAAATTAATAGATTTTAATGATGAATCTATTACATTAGAAAGAAAAGATAAGACTAGTAATTATGAAAGAAAAAAAATAGCTACAATTAGATTATCAATATTTTAATAGGAGAGACAAATGAATCAAGAATTTATTAATGCATTAAACGAAATTGAAAGAAATAAAGGAATTTCAAGTGATGTAATAATAGATGCATTAGAAAAAGCTTTAATTAAAAGCTATGAAAAAAATTTTGATGATAATGCAAATGTATCTGTTTCTGTCAGTAGAGATACTGGGGAAGCAAAGATATTCTCAATAAAAACAATTGTTGAAGAAGTCGATGATAAAATTACTGAAATATCGTTAGATGAAGCTCATTTAATTAATAGTAATTTAAATATTGGAGATGAGGTAACCGTTGAAGTAACTCCAAAAAACTTCGGTAGAATTGCAGCACAAACTGCAAGAAATATTGTCATTCAAAAAATAAAAGATGCTGAAAGAGAAATTGTTTATAACGAATTTATAAACAGAGAAAAAGAAATTATAACTGGTATTATTCAAAGAATTGACCATGGTATTATTTACGTAGACTTAGGAAAAGTCGAAGGTATTGTTCCCTTAAGTGAACAAATTCCAAATGAGGAATATAAAGTAAATGACCGATACAAATTCTATATAAAAGAAGTAAAAAATACAACTAAGGGAGCACAGGTAATACTATCAAGATCAGATACTGGACTAGTTAAAAGACTTTTAGAATTAGAAGTTCCTGAAATACATGATGGAATTGTAGAAATATTCTCTATTTCTAGAGAGGCTGGCTCCCGTACAAAATTAGCTGTATTTACCAGAGATGAAAATATAGATCCTGTAGGAGCTTGTGTAGGCTTTAAAGGTACTAGAGTAAAAGCAATTGTTGATGAATTAAATGGGGAAAAACTAGATATAATAATTTGGGACAAGGACATTAAGGTATTTTTAGCAAATAGTTTAAGTCCAGCTGAAGTTTTAAAAGTATTTGTCAATGAAAAAGAAAAAATAGCTCGAATTATTGTAGATAGTGGCCAATTGTCATTAGCAATTGGAAAAGAAGGACAAAATGCTAGATTAGCTGCCAAGCTTACAAACTGGAAAATAGATATAAAGGGAACAGAACAATATTTAGAAGGAATTGAAAACAACAGTATTGTTGCTGAATTCCCAGAAGAAGAAGAGTATATTAATAATTTATTAGGTGATATTTAAATGAAAGTTAAAAAAATACCAATGCGTAAATGTGTAGCTTGTGGTTTAAACAAGCCTAAAAAAGATTTACTAAGAATTGTTAATAACAAGGAAGAGGGTGTATTAATAGACCCTACAGGTAAAAAAAATGGTAGGGGAGCTTATATCTGTAAAGATATAAATTGTGTTGAATTAGCTAAAAAGAACAAAAATATAAATCATGCATTAAAAGCTGAAATTAACGAAGAAATATATAAGGAGATTGCAAATTATGTAATGGATTCGGAATAGAGAGGAGCAACAAATATGAAAAAAATCAGAATATATGAGATAGCTAAAGAACTTAATGTATCTGCAAAAGAAATTATTTCTGAATTAAACAAGTTAAATATAGATGTGAAAAGCCACATGTCATCAATTGAAGGTGATGTTATAGATAAGGTATATAGTGTATTTTCTAAAAATAATACGCGTAAAAACAATAACGATAAAAATGCTAAAAATACAAATTCAGTAAAAAAATCTAATAAAAAAGACAATATAATTAAAAAAAATCAATATAATAAAAAGGATAAAATTACTAAGGAAACACAACCTGGTAAAAGGGATAAGGTCATAAAAGAAAGTCAAACTAACAAAATTAATAAAGGTCAAGATAATAAAAATAAAAAAGATTTTTCAAAAAATAAAAAGAAAAAAACCAATGACAGTAAGAAAAAAATAAACGAAGATCATTTTAAAAATTTACAAAAAGCTAAACCTAAACATAAAAGTAAAAGTAAGGCGAAAAAGAAAGCCTCTGATACTCCTAATCTTGAAGGAATTGTAAATGTAACAGAATCAGGCGCTATTGAAATTCCTGAAACTATAATAGTTAAAGATTTTGCTGCTGCTATAGGAGTATCTGTTAATCAAGTTATATCTAAGCTTATTCAGTTAGGTATTATGGCTTCACAAAATCAAGAATTAGATTTTGAAAATGCTGAGTTAATAGGTTTGGAATTTGATAAAGAAATTGTTTTAAAATCTGATGATGAAGAAAGTATGGAGGACATCTTTGATTTAGATTATGAAGATAAAGAAGAAGATATGCTTCCTAGACCTCCTGTTGTTACAGTTATGGGCCATGTTGACCATGGTAAAACATCTTTATTGGACAGTATTAGAAATACACATGTTACAAAAAGAGAAGCCGGTGGAATAACTCAACATATAGGAGCCTATACAGTAAGAATCAATGATGACAAAATTGTATTTTTAGACACACCTGGACATGAAGCTTTTACTGCTATGCGTTCTAGAGGGGCTCAAGTTACAGATTTAGCTATACTTGTTGTAGCTGCAGATGATGGTGTAATGCCTCAAACAATTGAAGCTATAAATCATGCAAAAGCTGCTGATGTACCAATTATTGTTGCAATTAATAAAATGGACAAAGAAGGTGCAAATGTTGACAGAATAAAACAAGAGTTATCTGATAATGGTTTAGTACCTGATGATTGGGGTGGAGATGCTATTTGTGTACCTGTTTCAGCACGTACAGGTCAAGGAATAGATGATTTACTAGAAATGGTAGCAACTGTTGCTGAAATGGAAGAGCTTAAAGCAAATCCTAATAGAGCTGCTGTTGGTACTGTTATAGAAGCTCAATTAGATAAGGGTAGAGGACCAACTGCAACAGTACTTGTACAAAAAGGAACATTAAGATCTGGAGATATAGTTGTATCTGGTGTTTCAAGTGGCCGTATAAGAGCTATGTTTGATGACAGAGGTAAAAAAATTAAAAAGGCAGGACCTTCTATACCTGTTTTAATTTTAGGTCTTTCAGATGTACCTGAAGCTGGAGATTTTATATATGTTGCGAAAGATGAAAAAACAGCTCGTTCCTATGCTGAAAAAGCAAAGAATTTTATAAAGGCGGATATGGTAAAATCATCTTCAAATATTAAATTAGATGATCTATTTAATCAAATATCAGATGGTACCATTAAAGATTTAAATATTATTATTAAAACCGACGTTAGAGGAACAATAGATGCAGTTAAACAATCCTTTGAAAAGTTAAGTAATGAAGAGGTAAAGGTAAATATTATTCATGGTGCAGTAGGTGGTATTACTGAATCTGATGTTAACCTAGCAGCTGCTTCTAATGCAATTATTATTGGCTTTAATGTTAGACCTTCTCAAAGTGCTATTGATTTAGCTAATTATGAGAATATAGATATTAGAACCTATAGAGTTATTTATGATGCAATTGAAGATATAAAAAATGCAATTAGAGGAATGTTGGCTCCAAAATATGTTGAAGAAGTAATTGGTAGAGCAGAAGTTAGAGCTATATTCAAAGTTCCTAATGTTGGTTCTGTTGCAGGTATATATGTCCTTAATGGTAAAATAACTAGAAATGCAACTATTCGATTAATCAGAAATGATATTGTTGTACATGAAGGGGAAATATCATCATTAAAAAGATTTAAGGATGACACAAAAGAACTTGCAGCTGGATTTGAAGGCGGACTTGGTTTAGAAAATTATAATGACGTAAAAGAAAATGATATTTTAGAAGCATATATAATGAAGGAAGTTAAAAAATAGGTGATTTTATGAATCAAAAAAGAGTTAATCGTATTTCATCTGAAATTAATAAAGTAATATCCCATTGTTTGTACAATACAATTAAAGATCCTAATTTAGATCCACTTTATACTGGAATTACCGGAGTTAAGGTAACTAATGATTTAAGCTTTGCAACAATATATATTAGTGTAATTGGAGACGACCAAAAAAAATCTGACACTCTAAAGGGTTTTGAAAATGCTAAGGGATATTTAAAAAGAGAAATTAGTAAAAATGTAAAGTTAAGACATACTCCGGAATTAATATTTAAAATTGATGATTCTACAGAACGTGGAATGCATATAGAAAATATAATAAACGAATTAAATAAAACGGGTAATACGGATGAATGATTTATTTATTAAATTTAAAGAAATAATTGCAAAATATAATTCATTTGCAATTATTTCTCATTTAAGTCCCGATGGTGATAATATAGGAGCCATAAAATCATTATATTTATTCTTAAAAGATTTAAATAAAGAAGTCTATCCCCTACAATTTGATAAAATTCCTGATAATCTAAGCTTTATTACAGAAAATATTCCCTTTACAACAAATGATAAACTTACAGTAGATGTGGTAATCGCTGTTGATTGTGGTGATAAAAAAAGATTAGGAAACATAGACTATACTTTTAGTAATTCTAAAGAAATTATAAAAATCGATCATCATATTTCCGGAGAAAATTATGGAACTCTAAATATAGTGGATTCTGAAATTTCTTCTACTTGTGAACTTATTTCAGAAATGTTTTTTAATTTGAATATAAAAATAACACCTGAAATTTCTACTGCTTTATTACTTGGTATTTTAACTGATACAGGAAGATTTTTATATGAACGTGCAAATGAAAATACTTTTCAGATTACAGCAAAATTAATAAAAAATGGTGCTGAAAAAAACTTATTAATGAAAAAAATATTTCAATCTAATAAATTAAATGCACTAAATGCAATGAATATTATTAATAATAATGCTAAGTTCTACTATGACAATCATTTAGTTATTACTTTTGTTACAAAAGATTTTTTAGCTAAGTATAATTTGGAAATTTCTGATGTAGAAACTGCCATTAACTATTTTAGAGACGCAGATGAAGTGGAAGTTTCATGTATGCTAAAAGAAAAGGAAAACAATAATTTTAAGGTTAGTTTTAGAAGTAAGAATTATGTAGATGTAAATTTAATTGCCAATTATTTTAATGGTGGAGGGCATAAATTTGCCTCTGGATGTGTTATTAAGGGTAATTTAAAACAAGTAGAGGATAAAATAATTGAAAGATTCAAAACAATTAACTGGCAATAATATCGATGGAGTGATAAATATCTTTAAAGAACCTGGCTATACTTCACATGATATTGTTGCTATTTTAAGGAAAGTTTTAAAAACAAAAAAAGTTGGTCATGCTGGTACATTGGATCCTAACGTTAGTGGTGTTCTACCTATTTGTATTGGAAAAGGCACAAAAATCAGTCAATACCTAATGAATTTTGGTAAAACTTATGTTGGTGAAATAACTTTTGGAATAGAAACCGACACTGAGGATATTTGGGGAAATATTACAAGAACTAACAATGAGCCAGCAGATTTTAAAGTTTTTGAAAAAAATTTATTAAAATATAATAACGCTGAAATAAAACAAATTCCTCCAATGTATTCAGCTGTAAAGGTTAATGGAAAAAGATTATATGAATTAGCGCACAAAGGCCTATCAATAGAAAGAAAAGAAAGACTTGCTAAAATATATGAAACAAAAATATTAAGAAAGTATAATAATAAGATTGTTTTGGAAATTAGTTGTTCAAAGGGAACCTATATTAGAACTTTTATTAAAGATATATGTATAGAATCTGGAACAATAGGTACTATGTCAAATCTTATTAGAACTCAAGCAGGAGGTCTTAGTATAGTTAATGCTTTAACTATAGATCAAGTAAAAGAATTAGCTAACTGTAATATTAATGATTTTATTATTCCTATTGATAAAGCCCTTAATTCTTTTGAAAAATTTAATTTACCTAGTAAATATTTTAAAAGAATTATAAATGGTGTTAAAATTAATGTAGGAGATTTTTATACAGATAATTTACTTTTAATATATTGCTCTAATGAATTTATTGGTTTAGGCATTATAAAAAATATTGAAGGAAATAACTATCTAAAAATACAAAATATGTTCTACAGAGGTATACATGAAAATAGTTAAAGTTTCAAATGATATAATTGTGAAAGATAATATAGTTTTTGGTTTAGGTAATTTTGATGGAATACATCGTGGTCATAGATTTTTAATAGATAAAGTTAAAGAAATATCTACTAAAAATAACTATAAATCTGGTATATTATTATTTACTGAGCATACAAAGGATATATTAAATCCA
Organism: Miniphocaeibacter sp.; assembly: GCF_049276255.1. Lineage (NCBI taxonomy): Bacteria > Bacillati > Bacillota > Tissierellia > Tissierellales > Peptoniphilaceae > Miniphocaeibacter > Miniphocaeibacter sp. The sequence continues at coordinate 17,276 of NZ_JBASWB010000003.1, read as the reverse complement.
AAAAACCCTATACCTAAATTAACTAATACAAATGACAAAATTGATATACTGTCTGATTTAAATATAGATTATATTTTCCTAATTAATTTTGAATCTATTTCTAATTTAACCCCTAATCAATTTATATGTTTTTTAACTAATAATTTAAATTGTAAGGGAATAGTTGTAGGTAATGACTACAGATTTGGTAAAAAAGCAATGGGGGATACTAAATTATTGAAACAATTATGTTGCGAAAATAATATTATTTTAAATATAATAGATACGGTAAAAGATAAAAATATTAATGTAAAAAGTACAAATATAAGAAATTATATTAATGAAGGAATGATTACTGAGGCCAATAAATTACTCGGTAGAAATTATTTTATTACTGGAAATGTAATACACGGAGAAAAAAGAGGTAGAGAATTAGGGTTTCCCACAGCTAATATGATTAACGACTATAACTATGTCCTTCCAAAAGAAGGTGTTTATTACACTAAAACTACAATAATTAGCAAGGATTTCCAAAAAAAGTATGATTCGCTGAGTTTTATTGGAAACAATATTACATTTAATGAATTTGATAAAAAAATCGAAACATTTCTATTTGATTTTTCTAATAATATATATGGAGAAAAAATTAGAGTTGAGTTTATAGATTTTATAAGACAAAATTATAAATTTAATTCTAAGTTTGAATTAATAAATCAAATGAATAAAGATGTAGATTTTGTAAAAAATTACAATAAAAATTTACATTTTTAACTATTTATGATATTATAATTCGGTAGGTACTGTAACGTTGGATATCGACTCCTCAACGAATCCAATAGTTATGGTGAATTAAAATTTAGGAGGAAAATTATGTTTACAGCAGAAGACAAAAAAAGAATAATTGATGAATATAAAACAGTAGAAGGAGACACTGGGTCACCAGAAGTTCAAATAGCTTTATTGACTTATAGAATAAACTATTTAACAGAACATTTGAAAACTCATAAAAAAGACCATCATTCTAGAAGAGGATTATTTAAAATGATTGGTAAAAGAAGGGGTTTACTTAAATATCTACAAAATAAAGATATCAATAGATACCGTGAATTAATTAAAAAATTAAACATTAGAGGTTAATTTCGGTTAATTTTTACACTAATAAGAGCGGTTCAACGCTCTTATTTTTAAATGTTTTAAAATCTAAAGGAGATTTAAATGATAAAAGAATATAAATATGACTTGCTTGGAAAAGAAATAATAGTAACTATTGGAAAAGTTGCTAAACAAGCAAATGGTTCCTGTACAATTCAATGTGGAGAAACTGTAGTTTTAGTTACAGCAACAGCATCGAAAGAACCTCGTGAAGGAATAGATTTTTTTCCTTTAAGCTGTGATTTTGAAGAAAAATTATATGCAGTTGGGAAAATACCGGGTGGTTTTATTAAAAGAGAAGGTAAGGCTAGTGAAAAAGCAGTTCTAACATCTAGATTAATTGACAGGCCTTTAAGACCATTATTTCCAGAAGGCTACAGAAATGATGTTCAAGTTATAGCAACTGCTTTGTCTGTAGATCAAGACAATACCCCAGACATACTTGCAATGATTGGTTCTTCAATAGCTTTAAGTATTTCTGATATTCCTTTTAATGGACCTACTGGTTCAGTATCTGTAGGTATGATAGATGGAAAAATCATCATAAATCCTACTCAAGAGGAAAGGGAAAACTCATCTCTTGACTTAACTGTTGCCGGTACAAAAGATGCAATTATGATGGTAGAAGCTGGTTGTCATAAACTAACTGAAGCCGAAGTATTAGAAGCGATTTTAACTGCCCATGAATCAATAAAGGGAATTTGTTCTTTTATTGAAGATATTCAAAAGGATTGTGGTAAAGAAAAAATAGAGTTTATACCACCTGAAATAGATCAAGACTTAGTAGCTACAGTTACAGAATACTGTAAAGGCGATTTAGTTAGCGCTCTTAGAAATGCTGATAAGGTACAGAGAGAAGAAGACACAGATAAAGTTATACAGGATACTTTAAATCATTTTTCAGAAATTTATGAAGATAGAGAAAAAGAAATCAAATCTATATTAGAAAATATTCAAATAGAAGAAATACGTAGATTAATCATAGAGGAAGAAGTTAGACCAGATAATAGAAAATTAGATGAAATAAGACCTATTTCATGTGAGAGAAGATTATTGCCAAGAGCTCATGGCTCTGGATTATTTACAAGAGGACAAACTCAAGTATTATCCGTAGCTACTTTAGGTTCTCCTAGTGATGTTCAAATCTTAGATGGATTATTAGAGGAAGATAATAAAAGATACATGCATCAATATAATTTTCCACCTTATAGCGTTGGAGACACTAGACCATTAAGAGGGCCAGGAAGAAGAGAAATAGGACATGGAGCATTGGCAGAAAGGGCACTAATCCCAGTTATTCCTTCAATTGAGAAATTCCCATATACAATTAGAGTTGTATCTGAAGTATTAGAATCTAACGGTTCTAGTTCTCAAGCATCTATTTGTGGATCTACTTTAGCATTACTTGATGCAGGAGTACCTATTGATGAACCTGTAGCAGGTATAGCAATGGGATTAATAAGCGATGGAGAAAAAGTTTCAATTCTTACAGATATTCAAGGACTTGAAGACCATTTTGGAGATATGGATTTTAAAGTAGCAGGAACTAAAGATGGTATTACTGCTTTACAAATGGATATTAAAATAGATGGTATTAATAGGGAAATATTAGAAGAAGCTTTAGAAAAAGCTAAAAAAGCAAGATTATTTATTTTAGATAAAATGAATGCTTTAATTTCAGAGCCAGAAAAAGAAATTTCAAAATATGCACCAAGATTATTAACAATTCAAATTGATCCTGAAAAAATAAGAGAAGTTATTGGACCAGGTGGTAAAGTTATCAATAAAATTATTGAGGAAACAGGCGTAATAATCGATACTAAAGATGATGGTAATATAACTATTACTGCAGAAACTACTGAAAATGGTGAAAAAGCAATTGCCATGATTAAAGATATTATCGCTGAAGTTGAGGAAGGAAAAACATATTTAGGAAAAGTAACTAGAATTACTAATTTTGGAGCTTTTGTTGATGTTTTAAACGGTAAGGAAGGTTTACTTCATATTTCTAAAATTGCTCACGAAAGAATTAATAAAGTTGAAGATGTATTATCTATAGGAGATGAGGTACTTGTTAAAGTAACTGATATAGATAATCAAGGAAGAATCAACCTTTCAAGAAAAGCTTTATTACCAAAGCCTGAAAATAATAATAACAACAACAATAATAATAAATAATATTAAAATGAAACATAGGAAACTATGTTTTTATTTTTTAATGGAGGAAATATGAAAATAAAAATAATTAATAAAAGTAATAATACTTTACCTGAATATGCTACTTTAGGGTCTTCAGGTTTAGATTTAAAAGCTTATCTTCAGGAACCTTTAACTTTAAAACCTTTAGAAAGAAAAATTATACCAACAGGCCTATATATATCTATACCTGTTGGCTATGAAGTCCAAGTTAGAGCAAGAAGTGGCATGGCAATAAAACATGGAATCACTGTAATAAATGGCATAGGAACTATTGACAGCGATTATAGAGGAGAAATTGGAGTTTTATTGGTAAATCTTTCTAATGAGGATTATACTATTAATTCTGGTGACAAAATAGCTCAAATGGTTTTATCTAAGTATGAACAGGTTGAATTTGAACTAGTTGAAAGTTTAGATGATACAGAAAGGAATGCTGGAGGTTTTGGTCATACAGGTTATTAATATGATATAATTTATAATGTCACAAGGAGATATTAAATGGCCACAACAAAAAAAAGTAAAAAGAAAAAAAAGAAGAATTCCAGTGGATTTAATCCAAAAAATATAGTCATTATATTAAGTATATTAATACTAATTTCATATATATTTATAATTGGAAATAATACAGGATATTTGGGAGATTTTTTTAAAAAATATTATTTTAAATTATTAGGACTAGGTTCCTACATACTTCCCATAATTATAATTATTAATTCACTAGTCTATATTTTTAATAAAATGAATAAAAAAACATTTAATGTATTTTTATTAATATATGGATTATTTATTATTTCTCTAGTGTTAGTAGACTTAAATATGAATACTGGAACTTTATTGAACATAAGAATAAGTAATTCAAAAATATTATCTAATAATTACCTAGGGGCAGGAATTATTGGAGCTTTTATAACACATTATTTGCTTATTTCCATAGGTAAAATAGGAATATATCTTCTAACTATTTTATATATAATTTTTTCTGGAATTTATATGTTTAACATTTCATTTAAGGAATTGTTAGAGGAAATTAAACAATTCTTTATTGGAACTAAAAATACATTAAAGAAATTTTTAAATAAAATAAAAAAGAATAAAATTCCTAAAAAGAAATCTCCTATTTTAAAAAAGAAAGCCCCTACATTTAATGATGAAAATGAAATAGAGATTGAAGATATTAAAATAAATGATTATAGTGATAATTCTGATAAAATAGAAGAATTTAACAACAATTCTAAATTAGAAGATTTAAATTTTAATGAAAATGATGAAGGTCAGCAATTATCAATGGAAGATTTTTCCCTTGAAATTGAAAAAGAAACAATTCCGTATAAATTTCCACCTTTAGAGTTACTTAAAAATCCTCATTTATCAAAAGGTGACAGCAAAGATGAAGTTTTAAACAAAGCAAGAAAAATCGAAAATACTCTTTCTAGTTTTGGAATTGATGCTTCTGTTGTAGAAATAAATAAAGGGCCTACGGTTACTTGTTATGAGTTAGAACCAGCCCCAGGTGTTAAAGTAAGTAAAATTGTTAATTTATCTGATGATTTAGCTATGACATTAGCTTCTTCAGACATAAGAATAGAAGCACCAATACCTGGTAAATCTGTAGTTGGTATAGAAGTACCAAATATTAATAAAGAAGATGTGTATTTTAAAGAAATAATAAATTCCAAAGAGTTTGCACAAATAAATTCATTAATGCCTATTGCTTTAGGTAAGAGCATTTCAGGAAAAGCTATAGTAACATCTATAGATAAAATGCCTCATCTACTTATTGCTGGAGCAACAGGAAGTGGTAAGTCCGTATGTATTAACACTATAATAATGAGTATTATCTTTAAAGCAAAGCCCGATGATGTAAAAATGATTTTAATTGACCCAAAAGTCGTCGAATTAAGTATTTACAATGGAATACCACATTTAGCTATACCTGTTGTAACTAATGCTAAAAAAGCTAATTTTGCTTTAAATTGGGCTGTTACAGAAATGGAAAGAAGATATAAGATATTTTCAGAAAATTATGTCAGAGATATAAAATCATATAACGAAAAAAACTCTGATAATAGTCTAGAAAAATTACCATATATTGTAATAATAATAGATGAGCTATCTGATTTAATGATGGTGGCTGCAGGAGAAGTTGAAGATTCTATTGCTAGACTTGCACAAATGGCAAGAGCTTGTGGAATACATTTAATAGTAGCTACTCAAAGACCATCAGTTGATGTTATTACTGGTACAATTAAAGCAAATATTCCATCTAGAATTTCTTTCGCTGTTTCATCTCAAATAGATTCAAGAACTATTCTTGATACATCAGGTGCAGAAAAATTATTAGGTAAGGGAGATATGTTATTCTTTCCTTCAAATGTATCAAAGCCCGTTAGAATTCAAGGAGCTTTTATTTCAGATGGAGAAGTTGAAAGAATAGTTAATTATTTAAAAAATCAGAATATAACAGATTATAATAAAGAAATAATTGAGGACATAGATAAAAAACAGGAGGCTTCTGAAAATATCCAAAGTACTGATGAACTTTTTAAAGATGCTGTAAAAATTATTTTAGAAGAAAATTCTGCATCTATATCACTACTTCAAAGAAAAATGAAAATAGGCTACGCTAGAGCAGGTAGACTTATTGATGAAATGGAAGAGATGGGAATAGTAAGTGGATATGAAGGAAGTAAGCCTAGAAAAATTTTAGTTGGAAAAGATTATTTAAAGGATATAGGTGAATAAATGAATATTGCAAATAAATTTACGATTTTTAGATTGATATTGATCCCAATTTTTATTATCTTACTTATGGTATTAGGTGTTGATAGCCTAATTCCAGGATTAATATTTGTTATAGCATCTTTAACGGATTTTATTGATGGACATCTAGCTAGAAGTAGAAATCTTGTTACAACTTTTGGAAAATTTTTAGATCCTTTAGCTGATAAAATGTTGGTAACAGCTGCTTTAATTATGTTTATAGAGTTAGGACTTGTCCCTGCATGGACTGTATGTATTGTTGTTGCAAGAGAATTTATTATTACAGGATTTAGAGTTTTAGCAGCATCTAGTGGTGTTACTATCGCTGCAAGCTTTTGGGGGAAATTTAAAACAGTTTCTCAATTCTTAGTAATTATTATGATTCTATTTAGTGGAAGCATTTTATTTTGGATTCCAACAATTATTACAAATATTGTATACTATATATCAGTTATTTTAACAATTATATCTGGTGTAGATTATTTAGTTAAAAATATTCATGTTTTAGATTTAGATAATATTTAAGGAGAATAGTATGTCATTAAATTTTACAAATGATAAAGATAAAAATACAGCATTACAAAACACTTTTAAAAGTATAGAAAAACAATTTGGAAAAGGTTCTGTTATGCTACTTGGAGATACACCAAAACAAAATATTGCTTCTATTTCAACTGGTGCTATTAATTTAGACATTGCTTTAGGAATTGGAGGAATACCACGAGGTAGAGTTGTGGAAATATATGGCCCTGAATCTTCAGGTAAAACAACTTTGGCCCTTCATATAATTGCTGAAGCTCAAAAAAATGGAGGAATAGCAGCTTTTATAGATGCAGAACATGCTCTGGATGCTCAATATGCTTCAAATTTAGGTGTTGATATAGATGAATTAATTGTTTCACAACCAGATACCGGAGAGCAGGCTTTAGAAATTACTGAATCTCTTGTTAGAAGTAGTGCATTAGATGTTGTAGTTATAGATTCAGTAGCAGCATTAGTACCTAGAGCTGAAATAGAAGGTGATATGGGTGATTCTCATGTTGGTTTACAAGCTAGACTTATGTCACAAGCATTAAGAAAACTTACTGGAGTAATTGCAAAATCAAAAACTACAGTTGTATTTATAAACCAATTAAGAGAAAAAGTAGGAATTATGTTTGGTAATCCTGAAACTACCACAGGTGGTAGAGCCTTAAAATTCTACTCCAGTGTTAGGTTAGAAGTTAGAAGAGCTGAGGCTATAAAAGATGGAGATAACATAATAGGAAATAGAACTAGAGTAAAAGTTGTAAAGAATAAAGTAGCTCCACCTTTCAAACAAGTAGAATTTGATATTATGTATGGAAAGGGTATTTCCAAAGTTGGTGCCCTACTAGACATGGCTGCTGAAGCTGGAATAATTAATAAAGCAGGTGCTTGGTATTCCTATAATGAAGAACGTTTAGGACAAGGTAGAGAAAAAGCCAAGGATTTCTTAGAAAATCATCCTGAAATGTTAGAGGAAGTTACTAGAAGAACGTATGCTCATTACAATATTATTGATGGTGAAGAGGATATAGTTGAAAAAGATATTAATATTGAAGAATAATTAAAAAACTTCCTTCTTGAAAGGAGGTTTTGTTGTAGGTGACTTATGAAATTTTTATTTTTTACTGATACACATATTAGAGCTACTAATCCAGTTTCTCGGAAGGATAATTTTTTAGAAACTATTGAAAATAAATTTACTGAAATCAAATCATTAATTACAAAACATGAAATAGATTATATACTACACGGGGGAGACTTATTCGATAGGCCAGATATACCTGTAAAAACTGTAGGTAAATTTGCAAATATTTTAAAGGATTTTAATAAACCAATATATATAATAAGTGGTAATCATGATATTTATGGTCATAATCCAAATACTATTGATAGATCTATGTTAGGACTACTAAATACTTTAAATATTGTAACTCTTATTAGTAAGGATCATCCTATTGTTTTAGAAGATAAGGATTTACGTATTCAATTATCTGGTTGTCCATATATATATGATATAGACAGTGAATATAAAAAATATTATTTTCCTAAACGAATTGAAAATGTTGATTATCATATTTTTCTAATTCATAGTTTTTTAATAGACAAACCCTTTGTAGATACTGTTAGTCATACATTAATAGATGAAGTTTTAGAAACAGATGCTAATATAATTTTATCAGGTCATTACCATACAGGATTTGGTGTAAAAGAAATAAATAATAAATATTTTATAAATCCTGGAAGCTTACTGAGAACTAATAGTAGTAAACCAGAATTAAAAAGAATTCCAGAAATTATTATCCTAGATATTTCAAAAGAAAATATACTAGTTAAAGAAATTCCTTTAAAATCTGCTTTGCCAGGAGAAGAAGTATTAAAAATTAATAACGATTTTGAAAAAATAAAATCTGAAGCACTAGAGGATTTTAAGCTTTTAGTACGTCAAAACACCAATTTAGAAAGTTATAATATTTATGAAATATTAAAAGAAATTTCAGATAAAAATAATTTTCCTAAAAAGATATTGGAAGAAGCCTTAAAAAGAATTGAAGACATAGAGGTTAATAAAAAATGAATTATTTAAAAAGAATGGAAATAATTAATTTTCAATCACATAAATATACAGATTTATATTTTGACAATAAGGTAAATGTTATTATTGGTCCTTCTGACAGTGGAAAAACAGCAGTTATACGTGCTTTAAAATGGGTTTTATTCAATGAGCCATCTGGAATTGATTTTATAAGAAAGGAAAGTAAAGAAGCCAAGGTTATTTTATATTTTAATAATGAATTTATTATTACAAGGGGACGAAGTAAAACGAAAAATTATTATGAAATAACTTATCCCACAGGAGAAACAGAAAGATTTGAAGGCTTTGGTACCAAAGTTCCTAAAGAAATTAGTGAAATAACAAATATATCAAAAGTTCAATTAGATGGTAATAATTTAATAGCTTTAAATATTTCAGATCAGTTAGAAAGTCCCTTTTTATTAACAGAATCACCATCTATTAAAGCAGTAGCTATTGGTAAATTAGCTGGAATTGAAAATGTAGATTTAGCTTTAAATAAATTATCTAAAGATATAAATGAAATAAATTCTGAAAAAAAATCTTTAGAAAAAGAAAAAAATATACATTTAGAAAACTTGAAGAAATATGATTATTTAGATTCAGAATTAGAGGAAATAAAATATATTAATAATATTGTAGTCAATATTGATAATAAAAATAATTTATTGGAAAAATATAGAAATTTAAATATTTCTTATATGAGCATTCAAAATAAAACTAATGATTATAATATATATATTCAGAAGCTTTCAAAACTTTTAAATTATGAAAGTATAGTTGAAAAAGCGTCTTTAATTCTAGACAAATGTAATAACTTAAAAAATCTTCATTTTAAATTATTATCAGTTAATAAAGAAATAAATAAATATAACTTAATATTAAATAAAACAAAAAACCTTGATAAAGTTGTTGTTAAATATGATTCAATAATAAAAAGAATTAATAAATATAATGAGTTAAAATTAATTTTTAAGAAGCTAACGCCATTAAACGATAATATTATAAAATACAGCTCTTTAATTAAAACTAGTAAGGTAACAGATTTAAATTTAAAAATAAAAGAATTAGATAATTTAGAAAATAAGTATCTTAAACTTTTTAAGTTAAATAAAAATTTAGTTGAAGTCAAAACTAGAATTGAAAATGGTAATGTTTATATACAACAATTTGAAAATTTAGAAGAGTTAAATACTAAATATAATACAATTAGTTCTATTAAAACTATTCTTGAACAATTAAATTCATATGAAAAAAATTTAAAAGAAATTAATAACAATATAAATTATTTAGAGGATAAAATAAAAAAAGATTCTACTTTTAACAATAATCTTCTTAAAAAATATATTGATTTATTAAAAGAATCTTCAATTTGTCCATATTGTTTTAATGATTTAGATGAAGGACATTTAAATAAAATTATAAGTGAATATGAGGTATAAAATGGATTATAGTAAAGAGATTAGTAATTTAAAAAACAGATTAGATGATGCAAAAATTAAAAGAGCAAGAGCTGAATCAACTTTAGAAAGTTTAAATAAACAAAAGGAAGAACTTTTAGTTGAAATTGAAAAATTAGGTGTTAAACCAGAAAATTTAGAAATTGAAATAGCAAACTTAGAAAATGAAATTGACGGACTTTTATTTGAAGCTAGTAAGTTATTATCAGAGGATATTTAATGATAGACATAGATTATAATGAAATACTAGCTAAGTTTAATTTGAAAAAAGAAAAATATCATTTAAATCTTGGACAAAAAAAAGCTATAGAAGATAATATTAATCGAATTGATAATAGAATAAATAAACTAATTGAGAATAATGAAGATTTACTTCTAGTAGATACCCTTTTGAAACAAACAGCAGATTTTTCTAGAGAACAGGCTAGTTTACAAATAAAATCTATTGTTACAAGTTGCCTTAAATTAGTCTTTAATAACGATTTAGAATTTGAAATTGAATTAAGTCAATCAAGAGGAAAAAATAGTGCAGAATTTTTCATATTGGAAAGACAAGATGATAATGTATATAAATACAAACTTCAAGATAGTAGGGGGGGAGGAGTAATAGACATACTTTCCCTAGCTTTAAGACTAGCATTTTTATTAAAATATAAACCAAGTATTGATGGTCCTTTAGTTTTAGATGAACCGGCAAAACACGTTAGTGAGGATTATATATTTAATGTTTCGAATTTTATAAAAAAAGTTTCCGAAGAATTCGATAAACAAATTATTTTAATATCTCATAATGAGCATATTGCCTCAATCGGAAATAAAGGTTATAGAATAATAAAAGAAGATTTAATTTCAAAAATTGAAACAATAAACTTTTGATTGTTAAAGCATCTTTCTTGACTTTTAAGCCTCGAAAGCTTATACTTAGTATGTAAATATAACAAAATTTTAATATTTTGTTATATTTTTATGAATATTGAAAATTAAATATTATTTAGGGGGTGCGTTATTTGAATAACGTATTAATTACTACAATAGCTAGTATAGTTACCCTTATAATCGGCTTGTTAGTCGGTTTTTTAATGAGAAAAAATATTTCCGAAAAACATATCGGAAGTGCTGAAATTCATGCAGCAAAAATAATTGAAGATGCTAATAAAGAAGCTGACTCAACTAAAAAAGCTATGTTAGTAGAAGCAAAAGATGAAATTTTTAAATTAAGAACCGAACAAGAAAATGAAAATCGTGAAAGAAGATTAGAAATTCAAAAATCTGAAAAAAGGATTCTACAAAAAGAAGAAAATCTTGAACGTAAAAGTGATGCTTTAGAGAAAAAAAATACTAAATTAGACACTGAACTAAAAAATATTGAAATTAAACAAAAAGAAATTCAAGAAATTGTAGATAAACAACTTCAAGAATTAGAACGAGTTGCTAATTTAACTCAAGATGAAGCTAAAACTGTTTTACTTAATGATTTAAGAGAACAAGTTACTCATGAACAAGCTATGATTATTAAGGAGTTAGAAGCTAAAACCAAGGACAAGGCAGATTCCTATGCCAGAGAAATTATTACCACATCTATTCAAAGATATGCTGCCGATTACGTAGCTGAATCTACTGTCTCAGTCGTTTCATTACCAAATGATGAAATGAAGGGTAGAATTATAGGTAGAGAAGGAAGAAACATAAGAGCTTTTGAAACACTTACCGGCGTTGACTTAATTATTGATGATACACCTGAAGCAGTAGTTTTATCAGCTTTTAATCCTGTAAGAAGGGAAGTAGCAAGAATTGCTCTTGAAAAATTAATTTTAGATGGGAGAATTCATCCAACAAGAATTGAGGACATGGTGGAAAAAGCTACTAAAGAAGTCGATAACACCATAAAATTAAATGGTGAAAATGCATGTGACGAAACCAATGTACATGGAATTCACCCTGAAATTGTAAAATTATTAGGAAAGTTACACTACAGAACAAGTTATGGTCAAAATGTTTTAAAACATTCAATTGAAGTTTCTAATATTGCAGGAATGATGGCTGCTGAACTAGGAGCAGATGTTAAACTTGCTAAAAGAGGCGGACTACTACATGATATAGGTAAAGCAATTGATCACGAAATTGAAGGACCTCACGTAGAATTAGGTGTACAGGCTGCCAAAAGATTTAAGGAAAAACCTGAAGTAATTAATTGTATTGAGTCACATCATGGTGATGTTGAACCAACAACTATAGAGGCTGTTTTAGTACAAGCTGCTGATGCAATTTCAGCTGCTAGACCAGGTGCTAGAAGAGAAGCTATTGAAAATTATATTCAAAGATTAGAAAACTTGGAAGAAATTTCAAACTCTTTCAAAGGAGTAGATAAATCCTTTGCTATACAAGCAGGTAGAGAATTAAGAATAATGGTTAAACCTGAAGAAATTTCTGAAGATGAAATGATTGTTTTGGCTAGAGATATTTCTACAAGAATTGAAGATGAATTAGAATATCCAGGTCAAATCAAAGTCAATGTTATAAGGGAAAGCCGAGTAACAGATTATGCAAAATAAAAAATCAAACTATTACATAATTATGTAATAGTTTTTTTTTATTCAATATACTATAATATAATATATTTAGACAATTAATAGATATTAGGAGAAGATAATGTACGATTTACACTTACATTCTATTTATTCCGATGGTATAAATACAGTAGACGATATTGTTAAAAATATTTTTAATTTAAATTTACAGGGTTTTTCTTTAACTGACCATGATACTATTAACGGAATTAAAGAAGCTATTGAGCTTTCTAAAAAATATAAGTTAGATTTTATTCCTGGAGTTGAATTCAGTGTTACAATAGATAACAAAGAAGTACACATTTTAGGATACTATATTGACATACACAATAAAGACATTAATGATTTAATAAAAATAGCTAAGGAAAATAGAATTATTAGGACAAAAAAAATTATAGAAAAACTTTCTAATTTAAATATAAATATTAGACAAGATGAAATAGAACAATATTCAAGTAAAGATATAGTAAGCAGAAGTCATCTTGCACAAATTCTAGTCGATAAAAAAATTTGCTCATCTATTAAAGAGGCCTTTGAAAAATATTTAGGTAACGATGGATTAGCCTATGTTAAAAAGACTTCTATTTCATATACAGATATTATTAATACAATAAAAAAATCTGGAGGAGTTTCTATTTTAGCTCATCCTGGCGATATTGGCGATGATAGTATTGTATATGATATTATTATGAATGGAATAGATGGCCTTGAAATTATAAATTCTAAACATAGTTTAGAACAAATTGAAAAATATTATAATATTTCCAGTAAATTTAACTTAATACAAACTTGCGGCAGTGATTGTCATGGTAAAGTTATTAACAACTATAAATATATAGGAAAATTTACCTTAAACAATAAAAATATTAAGAGGATTAAGGCTCTTCATAAAATAAGAACAAGGGGGATATAAAATATATGAAATATAGTAAAAGAATTGAAAGTTTAGCTACGTCTATGACTTTAGCTCTTTCAACAAAAGCAAAGGATTTAATAAAAGAAGGTATACCTGTATTGGATTTAACAGCTGGTGAACCAGACTTCGATACACCAGAATATATTAGATTGGCAGGTATTGACGCTATTAATAAAGGATTAACAAGATACACACCTGCAAATGGCACAATAGAATTAAGAACGGAAATATGTAAGAAACTTTTAACTTTTAATAATTTAGATTATTCACCTAATAACGTTATAGTTTCAACTGGGGCAAAACAATCACTTCTCAATGCCTTAATGGCTATTTGTAATCCTGGAGATGAGGTGTTAATTCCTTCACCTTATTGGGTTAGCTATCCTGAAATGACAAAAATTGCAAGTGGAGTACCTGTAACTGTAGAAACAAGCTATAATAATGACTTTAAAGTAACTGTTTCTGATTTAGATAAATATTTAACTAGTAAAAGTAAAGTTCTTATTATTACAAATCCATCTAATCCTACTGGTGCAGTTTATTCCAAAGATGAACTAATGGAAATTGCAAATTGGGCTTTAAAAAATAATATTTTTATTATATCAGATGAAATCTATGAAAGATTAAATTTTGTTAGTCAACATTATAGTATTGCTTCCTTTAATGAGGAAATTAAGAATATTACCATTACTATTGGTGGCTTTTCTAAAAGCTATGCAATGACTGGATGGCGTTTAGGCTATTGTACAGCTAATGATGATTTAATTAAATTAATGAATAAAATTCAAAGCCATGCAACTTCCTGTGCAAATTCAATAGCACAATATGCTGGATATATTGCACTAAAAGATGAAAAAAATGAAATTGAAGATATGATTGTACAATTTAAAAATCGCTCTAATTTAGTATATGATTTAATTAGTAATTCAGGTACATTAGATATGATTAGACCACAAGGAGCTTTTTATGGCTTCATTAATATTAAATATTTTATTGGAAAAAAATATAATGGTTTAGAAATTAATAATGCATCTGATTTGGCAAATATACTATTAGATGATTTTCAAGTAGCTATTTTACCGGGAATTGCTTTTGGTAACGATAATTACATAAGGATTTCTTATGCAACTGATAAAAATACAATAAAAACAGCATTGGAAAGATTAATTGACCTTTCTAAAAAAGTAAACTAGATACATAGTTTACTTTTTTTAATTATGCTTAATCTTTAACTATAAAGATCGCTATTTGTTTAAATATTGTATTTAACTCTTTACAATTACTATTTTATGGTTTATAGTTTAAGTAGTCACAAAACTATTATTTTGTGACTACTTAAAAATTTTAAAGGAGGCCCTACTTTGTTAAACTACCCATTAATACTAAACGATTATTTAGACTATATGGAAACCATTAAAGGTCGCTCCCCTAATACTACAAAGGAATATGGATATGATATTTCTAAATTTCTAAAATTTATTACTTATAGATTCAACTTAAATAAATTTACAGATAATAATATTGATGAAATTGATATTTCTAATTTCCCTGAAGAATATTTGAAAAAAATTCAGCTTTCAGATATACATTCATACCTTGCTTTTTTAGACAGGAATTATAATGATAGTGCTACTACAAGAGCTAGAAAAGCCTCTAGTATAAGGTCTTTTTTTAAATATTTGTTAAATATTAGAAAAATAATAGATATTAACCCTAGTGAAGAATTGGAGATACCAAAAAAACAAAAACGTAATCCAGTCTACCTTACCTTAGATGAGTCTATAAGATTGATAAAATCTGTAGAAAATGTTGAAAATGAAATAATAAGAAAAAGAGACCAGGCTATTTTAATCCTATTTCTAAACTGTGGAATGAGATTGTCTGAATTATCCAATATTAAAATATCGGATATAAAAGATGATACTTTAAAGGTTATAGGAAAAGGAAATAAAGAAAGAACTATATATTTAAATAAATCATGTAATACAGCTATTGATGAATATTTAAAAATTAGACCTGAAACTGATGATGAATTTTTATTTTTAAGTATTAGGAAAAGTAAAATGAGTAATAGAGCTATTCAACGAAGAGTTGATTACTATTTGGAATTATCCGGTTTTGATACATCTATATACTCTACTCACAAATTAAGGCACACTGCTGCTACCTTAATGTATAAACATGGAGATGTTGATATAAAAATACTACAAGAAATTCTTGGACACACTTCTGTAGCTACTACTCAAATTTATACTCATGTAGATGACGAAAGTCTAAGGAGTGCAATTAATAAAAATCCTTTAGGTGATTTATAATATTATAAAAAATAAAAGTACCAGTTATTTAAATAATTGGTACTTTTATTTTTTCTCCAGGTATAATATTGGAATCATGTATGTTGTTTTCTTCTATTATAAAATTAACAAAATCTCTTATATCTGCTTTATTTTTATTATTATATTTCTCTGCTATATTCCAAACAGTATCCTCTGTTCTTACAGTGTAATATTCATATTTTGTTTTATTAGTATTAGCTCCAAAAGAACTTCCTATATTAAAAAATAATAAGACTAAAAACAAAATTATAGCTAAAGATATAGTTATAAAACTATAAAATCTAAATTTATTAACTACTTTATATTTCTTCATAACATCCTCCGTACATTTGTTCTTGTATTATATATAATATCGAATATATGTTCGCTTGTCAAGTTTTTCCGAACGATTGTTTGTTTGTAAAGTTTTAATATGATATACTTTATTTAAGAAAATTTGAGGTGTTTAATAATGTATGATGATTTATCAAAAAAACAAATAGATATTTTAAACTATATAAAATCCTATATAAAATATAAAGGCTATCCCCCAGCTATAAGAGAAATATGTACTAAACTAAATATTAGTTCAACTTCTACTGTACATAGTCATATTGTAAAACTTGAAGATAAAGGTTATATACGACGTGACCCACTAAAAAATAGAGCAATAGAAATAATAGATACAGAATATGACGAAATCAATTCGAAAAAGGAAACTTTTGATGTTCCTATTGTTGGAAAAGTTACTGCTGGTGAACCTATTTTAGCATTGGAAAATATAGAAGATACTTTTCCCCTACCAATTGAATTATCAGCAAAGGGAAACTTATTTATTCTAAATGTACAAGGTGAATCTATGATAGAAGCCGGAATACTAGATGGGGATAAAATAATAGTAAGACAACAAAAAACTGCAAATAACGGTGATATTGTAGTAGCTATGATTGATGAATCTGCTACAGTAAAAAGATACTATAAGAGAAATGATCATGTTGAATTAAAACCTGAAAATTCAACAATGTTTCCCATTATAGTAAAAGAAGTTGAAATACTAGGTAAAGTTATAGGTTTATATAGAGATATATAAAAAGGATTAATTCATAATATATTCTAAAAATTTGGCTTTTTTCAGAGTGGAATTTAAATTTTTCTACTCTGATTTTTATTTCTAAATTTTTACAAAAAAAGACCTCTAATAATGGTTCTATAATTTATGGTATTGGTGAAGGAAAATGAAAATCTTCTCCAACACCATTTTATTTAAAAAAAGAGACATAACAACCATTTTCCGATACAATAAATTCACTACAAAATACCAATCGGAGG
>NZ_JBASWB010000002.1:0-26915 GCF_049276255.1 Miniphocaeibacter sp. | reverse complement strand
TTGCTTTTACCTCTAGAAGAAACAACTGTATCTAGTTCCCAATGTCCAAATTCTATGCGTTTCTTTACATGATTTGGTCTTTGTGATATTGATTTGCCAATATTGAATTTGCCTCTAGTTTCTTTAGAATTCCTACTATTTCCTTTCCTTCGCAAAACCTTTAAATCGACAGATAAAACTTTAGAATAAATCCAATTATATATAGTTTTAAAAAATCATGACCACCTGCTATTAATGTGACCCCAAAAAGTCCAACTTTTTGGGGTCACATTAATAGCAGGTGGTTTTATGTTTCGTACGCTACGCGTACTCAACTGTCTAAAGACAAAATAATTATCAGGCAGCTATATAGCTGCCTGATATAAAAATAATTTGTTATTTTATTGTATACCAACACTATTTGACAAAGAGCCATAATATATAATGTATATTACTTATATAATTTATTTTCACATACTAACAGAATTAATCCATTTGTTAAATTCATCTCTAATATCTTTTTCTTTGAACATAACAAACAATTCCCTAGTAAACCCTAATCCTTCTATAATATATAGTTTCTTATTTATGGTGTCTTTTAAACTATTAAATACCCCTATATCAAATACGGCAAATCCATCTTCTGAAGAATTTAAATGATTAATTAACCCCTTATCATTTTTATAAGCTTTTTTATACTTTTTATCTATACTATCTATTATATCTCCATAATTATATCCTTCTATTACAGCTAATATTTTCTTCTTTTTCAATATGTCTTCTATTTTCTGTATTTCATTAGACATTTTTTTACTATTTGTAATTATTCCTGTTTTAGCATCTCTAATTTTATCAGAGAAATATGATGTTTTTTCACGTTCTTTTGTCTTTTGGACTTGAAATACCACATCGATTTCTCCATTTATAAATTTTTTTTCGATAGCATTCCAATCACCTAGAACAAACTCAAATTCATAATTCATTTTGTCGAAAATTGATTTGATAAAATTATAATCGCTACCTTGTATTTCCCCTTTTTCATCAATATATTGATATGGTGGAAAATAATCTGCACCAATCATTATTTTTCTCATATTACTTTCCTAATTTTTTTGCTAATTCTTTTAACTCGGGATGAATATATTTTCCTTTATCCAAAATTTGCTCATCATCTAACCACACACTACATTCTAAGCTAATACCATCAACATGACTTTTAGCCACTCTTGGTTCTCCTCCTGAATAGTTGGAACCTTGATGACCAAATCCCCATTCTGTACTACCCCATACTCTCTCATCTTCTGTAGTACATCCTTCTAATTTAGCATTTGGACTACAACCATAGCATACATGTGCAGCAATATACATGTTAGGATCATTAAGAGATTCAAAATATTCTTTAACTCTATTTGCTAACTTGCCTCCCTTAAATTCAACAATCTTACCTTCTTCTACCACATATGTAATTGGTTCTGATAAAACGCCTAGATCTAAATCTCCTCCTCCACTAAGGGCACCATCAAAAACTATTTCTCCATTTATAGTATCTTCTTTAGGAGCCCAACCAATTTGACCTAATAAAAAATGCGCTCCTGGAGTTGAATAGTCTATTTCGCTATTAATTGGTCTATTTGGATCATTTTCAAAAACTACATTTGTTCCAGCTTCATTTGTAATTCTTACTTTTTTTGCTTTTTTGGTTAAATTAGTTAAAAGAGTTTGAAATTCTTCTTGTATTTTTATATCTACAGCACCAATATTTCTATATATTCTTTCTATCCCAAGACCACCCAACATAATTTGTCTAGTTCTTCCATTATTAACAGCTTTATCCCAAATAGGTGAATAAAGTAACCATTGATCATTAAGCTCTATCCATACATCTGTTTCAGTTACACAAGCTTTTAATGGATCTGGTAAATAGTCCATTGTAAGAGCACCATATCCTTTTGGGGTTGAATGCCATGCTAGCATTGCTTTACACCCTAAAGCATCTGCGACTTTTACAATTTCTTCTCCAACAGATACGTCACTAATTGAATCTTGAGTAACTAATACACTTTCGCCTGGTTTAACCTTTGCCATTTCCTTCAACAGTTTATAAACTGTTTTTGTTAATTCCATGTCCATTTTTCTTGCCATGTTTATTCCTCCTTATTTGTTTCTTTTTTGATAGTTAATTTCATTAAAATAAAATACGCTAAAAATGCCACTATTAATGAATTTAATGAGGCAATTCCCATTTTAATTCCAAATCCTACTGCTATTCCTAATCCCCATGATATAATAGCTCCCCAGTTCCAATCTGGTAATTTAGAAAGTCTTTCATCACTATAGCTCATATTACTTATCAAATAATAATCACATATTATTACACCTGCCATTGGCGGAATTCCCACTCCTAATATTTCTAACCAGTTTGTAAAGTTATTTGCTATCCCTGCTGCACCAAGTATAGCTCCAATAATTCCTATTATTATTGCTATATAAGATCTATTCACTGGAATAATATTTGCTAAGCCTAACGAAGAAGTATATAAGTTATTATCATTAGTAGTCCACTGAGCAAGTACCAAAACTAATAATGCTGGTATTCCTAATCCAAGCATTATCATTGCTTTAGGCAAATCTCCTATACCTGTTGCTAGTGTTGTTAAATATCCTGCTAATATAATAAAAGTATTAGCTATTATGTATCCAAATGTTGTAGCTATTAATGATGCGCTTGATGTTTTAGAATATCTTGCAATATCTGCCTGTGCAGATGCTCCAGCCGCAAAAGACCCTACTACTAAAACTATTCCTGTTGATATTCCAAAAGATTTTTCCGGAACTATTTTAGTTATTTCATTCCAACCTCCTACTGAATTTAACGCTGCAATAACTCCAATTGTTGCACATATTGCAATAGCTGGCACTGCTATATTACTTAAAACGCTCAATCCTTTTATACCTACAACTGCTGTTAGCATCATTAATATTGCACCCCAGAAACTTGCAATCTCTGGTTTTGTTAAAAATCCAGCATTAGGTAACATAGCATTGATAGTATTCCCAAAAAGACCAGCTTGTACAGAAAACCAACCTCCCATTGTTAAAGCTAAAACTAAAGCTACTATCTTGAATCCCTTCTTCCCAAAACTAAACATAGCTAATCTTGAACTCGATAAACCTTCTCTCGTTCCTATAAGTCCCCCAAATCCACCTATTACTGATAGTATTAAATTTCCCACAAATGCTGAAATAAATGCCTCTTTAATATTTAATCCTTCTGCCATTGCAGCTCCTGTAAACAACCCTGACATTGAAATACAAAATCCTGCCGCAATTAATGCCACATTTATTGTACTTTTCCTTTGATTATAAGGAACTCTTTCAGTCGCGAAATCGTTTACAGTTGTCTGTACATCATAATTTTTAGACATCTTTACTACCCCCTTAACTAAAGTATATATGATAACTTTTTGAAAATCATTGGAAAATATCTAAAATATTTTCTGTTTTTTTGTTTTTTTGCACAATTAATAATTATTTTAAATAAACAAAAAACACAGAGCTAACTGTGTTTCAGATTGAATATTTGATAAATATTTACTCATTTCGAAATTAAACATAAAAACAGGAATAGTCTTTATCCCTATTCAATATAATATTTGCTAATTTCTTTAAATTCATGCAACCAAATAAGAGGTATAGTTCATTTTTAACTTTTTCTAACCCTCTATGCAGTATATATCTCATACCATGTAATTCTTTGGCATCAGCAAATACCCTTTCTATTGTTTCTTTTCTCCTACTATGTTTTTTCTTAAATCCTTTTGCATGTCTAATATCCTCACATTTCTCTATATATTCTTCCCAAATGTGTAGAATTACAACTTTTTGATTATTTTTACTAATGGTTGAGAAATGTGGTATTTTTTCAGTTAATCCATACTCTAAATACAATCTATACGCAGTGTTAATATCTGTTTCTTCTATCGTTTGTCTCATAGATCTAATCCCAAACACGTATTGTAATATATTAATTTTATTACAACTACAGGATTTATACTTTCTGCTCCTGTTGTAGCGTAGAGATCTTCTACTAGGTCATAGATAAAGCTTGAGTTTAGAGCTTTGTCTAGTTTTCTAACTAAATGGTCTTCTGATACCAATGAATCTAAACTTAGTATTTCTATTTATATTTTACTTATTTTGTCTTTTTTACCCATCATTTGATCACCATAGTATATTTACCCAGTTTAAAAGGCTGTTGACAATGAAATGTCAACAGCCTAAACACAGAACTAACTGTATCTTTTGTTTATTAGAAATATTAATTTTTTAAATTTAGTTTGTATACTGTATTTCAATAATTCCATAATATATTAAAATTCTATTATTTTTATTTTATCCCCTTTTTTTACTTGTCCGTCTTTTAGGACCTTAGCAAATATTCCTTCTGTTGGCATTATACAATTTCCAACTTTCTGTTTTATTGCACAACCTGAATGGCATTTTTTACCAATTTGGGTTACTTCTAAAACAGCTGTTCCCATTGTAAATACAGTACCAACTGGAATTTCATGTAGAACTAAACCCTTTGTTGTAATATTTTCGGCAAAATCACCATCTTTTAAGTCCGGTAGTCCCATAGCCTTCATTTTGTCTATACTTTCAACGGCTAATAAGCTAACCTGTCTATGCCAATCTCCTGCATGGGCATCGCCAACAAGACCATGGTCTATTTTTAACTCTCCTACTTCAATAGGAGTCTTTATTACTCCCTTAGTTTCACTAATATTAACATCTAATACTATTCCTTCTTTATTGTCTGCTATAAAATGGCCGGACTTTCCGCCTTCTTTTTCCAATAATCTCATATTTTCTATTCTCATTCCCCTATCCATTGCTTTACACATATCATATATAGTTAAGGCTGTTGTTGAGCAAGCATTTAAAGCTTCCATTTCAACACCGGTTTTTCCTACTGTTTTTACTGTTGCAAAAATATCAACGGTATTTACTCCTAAATTAAAACTTATATCTACACCTGTAAGAAATATATTGTGGCACATTGGAATTGTTTGTGCTGTATTTTTTGCAGCCATTATTCCGCCAACTTGTGCAACTGCCAATACATCTCCCTTTTTTATTTGTCCTTCTTTTATTCTATTTAAGGTTTCTTCTTTCATTATAACTCGGCAGGTAGCAGTGGCAACTCTTTTAGTGTCGTCCTTTTTTCCTACATCTACCATTTTAGCTCTACCTTCTTCATTAAAATGTGTTAATTCCATTTATCCTCCAATTTCATTCATGTCTGTTGTATTGTATTCTCCATCTAGGAGATTATGTTTTTCCGGCTTTTCCTCTATTGCATTTACTATTATTTTTTCTATATCTTCACCGCTTCTTAAAGGCTCTAATAAATCAATAAATATATTTGAATGAAGACACATTAAAAGTTTTCCCTTACTTGTTAGTCTTACTCTATTACAATTTCCACAGAATTTACAGGACATAGGGTTTATAAATCCAACATTTCCTTTAGCATTTGGCAATTTAAAATATTTTGCAGGACTAGAGATGTCCTTATTTTCAATAGGAGTTAATTCATCATATAGTTTTAATAATTCCTCATTTGATATGAAATTATCCTTATATTTTATAGCCTCTCCTATTGGCATTAATTCAATAAATCTTACAGAAATATTCTCATCTTTTGTTAAATTAACAAAATCCCTAAATTCATTTAAGTTGAAATTTCTCATCATAACTGTATTTATTTTTATTGGGGTAATATTATACTTCTTACAAGCTTCTATAGAGTCAAGTACGTCTTGTAAATTCCCCCCTCTTGTTATTTGGGAATATTTTTCTTTATCTAAAGAATCCAGGCTAATATTTACCCTGCTTAAACCAGCTTCTTTTAATTCCTTTATTTTATCCTTTAGAAGAATTCCATTTGTAGTCATAGCAATTTCTTTAATGCCAATTTCCTTACAGCCTGAAATTAAATCTACAACTCCTTTTTTTACTAAAGGTTCTCCCCCTGTAATTCTTACTTTTGTAATTCCTAATTTCTTAAATACTGCAACTATTTTCAAGTACTCTTCAATAGTCATTACATCTTCATGTTCTACTTTAGGAATACCTTTTTCCGGCATACAGTATTTGCATCTTAAATTACATTTATCTGTAATAGAGATTCTTAAATAATTAATATCTCTACCGAAATTATCTTTCATTTAATCACCTATTTTTATTATAGCATAACGGTATATATTCCCATATATCTTGTAAAATTTATTTTATAATCTTGTAAAAAAATAGTAAAGATAGAATAACATTCCATCTTTACTATTTTTAAGATATTAACCTTTTTTCTTTAGGGATACTAATAATTGAATCTTTTCTTATATATATTTTATCTATTTTTTCTTCTTTATCAGAATAATTATTTATTTTATCAACAATTAAATTCTTACCTTTTTCACTTTTAAATAGATATCTTTTAATAGCTCCTAAAATTATTATTTTTTCAAGCTCAACATCAATTGCAATAGAATCTTCTATTTTCTCTAATTTTATCATTTCCGGTCTTACATAGTAAATATACTCTTCATTAAGATTATTTGAATTTTTTGTTTCTAATTCTGAAGAATTAAACCTATTGAAGCTACCAATAAATTCTGCTATAAAATTACTTTCCGGACAAGCATATAATTCCTTTGGAGTTGAGGATTGTATTATTTTTCCTTTATTCAATACAAAAATTCTATCACTTATGGCCATGGCTTCTTCTTGATCATGAGTTACAAAAATCATAGTAATATTCAATTTCTTCTGTATTTTTCTTAAATCCATTTGAAGCTGTTTTCTAATTTTAGCATCTAATGCACTTAAAGGCTCATCTAATAATAGTATTTTTGGTTCTGTCACTAAAGATCTGGCTAAAGCAACTCTTTGCTGTTGTCCTCCTGACAAGGTTTGAATATTTCTGTTGGAAAATTCTTTCAATTGTACTATTTCCAATATATTATTAACTTTATTCCTTATATCATTTTCTGGTAGTTTTTTAACTCTTAAACCAAATGCTATATTTTCAAAGACCGTCATATTAGGAAATAATGCATATTGTTGAAATACAAATCCAATATTTCTATACTTTGTTGGAATACTATCTATTTCTTCTCCATCTAACAATATTTCTCCCTCTTCTTGTTTTTCCAAACCTGCTATTGTACGAAGTAAAGTTGACTTACCACAGCCACTAGGTCCAAGTAATGTTACAATTTCCCCTTTTTGAACATAAAAATCAATAGAGTCTAATATTTTTTTATTTCCAAAATATAATGTTAGATTTTTAACTGTTAAATACATTTTCCAAACCCTCTTTTCTTTCATATAGCTTTTGCTTATTAACTTCTTCAATCTTTGATTTTTCAATATGTCTTTTCTTTTGTTTGTTATTAATAATAAATACAAATATTGCTACAATAAGTAAGAAAATAAAGTATAATATCATTACAGCACTTGCTAAATGACCATTTTCGTTCATTCTTCTCATCATATATATTCTTATAGTTTCAAATCTTCCACCTATAAGCAAATTTGTTAACATATATTCGCCAAAAGATGCTGAAAAAACCATTAAAAATACCAATGTAGTACCTAATTTGATATTAGGTATTATTATTTTTATTACAGTCTGTACCATAGATGCACCTAATGTTGATGCTGCATCAATCATTTCACCTATATTAATTAATTTAAGCTGATTATTAATCCCTAAATATGTTATAGGCAATAATGTTATAAATAGAGCTCCTACTAAAACTATAAACATAGGAATATTTAATTTACTATAAGTTCCAAGTAAGGCAGTAACAAGTATTACTCCCGGTATAGCATAAGGTAGTAGAACAATAGATTGTAAAATTCTATCTACCCTAGGAAAATACAATCTTACCAAAATTAATGTAGGTATCATTATAATTAAAATCACTATTGATGTTATAAGTCCCAATATAAAAGATCTTGTAACAGCTTGAATAAAAGCCGTATCCTTAAATAATTCTAAAAACCATTTTAATGTAAAGTCCTTAGGTAAAATACTATTATCCCATTTTGTAGATGTGCTGTATAAAATTGTACCAATTATAGGTGTTATGAAATAAAGTCCAAAAATTATTAGTGGTATTTTTCTAATATTCTTTTTCAATATTTTCTTCCTTTCTATTATGTCGCTGAGAAAGCCACATTATTATAAGCATAAAAACTCCAAAAACCGTTGCCAATGCACTACCCATATTCGGTTTAGCAAAAACATCTCCTGCTACTAATGCAGATATTCTTATTGTTAATAAATTTATATTACTACCTGTTAAAGCATAAGCCGTTTCATATGTTCCTATACCATTAGCCAATAAAATAATAAAAGTACTAATCATTGTCGGTTTTAAAAATGGAAATGCAACTTTTCTCCAATAATAAAAATTTGAAGCTCCTAATATATCAGCTGATTCCTTCCATTCCTTTTTTATTTCTCTCATACTAGGATACAAAAACAATATTCCCAATGGTATTTGAAAATACATATAAGTTAAAGAAAGTCCCCACCAAGAATATAAATTAAAATTTTTTAATAATGGAATTATCATTTTTAGCACACCGGCATTTCCAAGTAAAATAATAAATGAAAATGCCAATGGAATACCGGCAAAGTTTCCGGCTAAATTTGATATTGTAATAATTTTTTCCTGTGTTTTAGGAGACAAACCCAGTAAAGAATAACTAATTATACAAGCTCCTATAAAGCCTAAAGTTGCTGAGAATAATCCTATAACCAGACTATTTATAAAAGACTCATAGTAATATTTATTCGCAAAAAATTCCTTATAATTATCTAAAGAAAAAACTTCTATTCCATCCAGTTTAAAACTTTTTATAACCATTATTATTAAAGGTATTATTAAAAATGCCATCATAATAATTATTAGTGGCAATAATCCAACTTTTTTCTTCATAAAACTCCCTTTCTACTAATGGTGTAGCAATAGCAACTTCTCTAACAGTCCGGCTATTTCTATTTGACTGATTTCATCAATATTATTTTTATAGTACTTAGAAAAAATATATAAAGGGACTTCTCTATGAGAATTTAGCGTACCCCCATGAAGTCCATTTTCATCCATACCATGATCAGATGTAACCATTACTTGATAACCCATCTCTAACCAATTGTTTAAATATTGTCCAATAATATAATCCGCTTTATTTACTACAGCTTTATATTCCCTTGAGTTAGATGTAAATTTATGACCAATATCATCAATATTCATAGAATGTATTAGTAAAAAATTCGGTTTTCTATACTGTAATAAAAAATTCGCATCGGCAAATAAATGTGTATCAGGATAATTATCTTCATAGTAAAAAATACCATTCTCAATTAGATTTTCAGTATCTAATTGTATCCTATGCTTTTGTTCATTAAATGGAGTCTCATTATATAATTCACTGTACCAATAATAAGCTGCTGCAGCTGTTGTTCCTCCAATATTCTTAACTTTTTCAAATATGGATTTTTCACCGGATAAGCTATTGTGATTATTTGTCAAAATTTTATTTTTATAAGTTGGTACCCCTGTCATTAACACTTCATACAAAGGTCTGGAATTACTTGGCAATTCAGATATTACTTTTATCCTCGTTGCCAAACCATTTTCTACATAGTGATTTAACAGTCCCATTTGTTCAATTGAGGTATCATATCTACATCCATCTAATACAACAAGAATTAAAGCCCTTCCTGTATTTTTATTTTGCATGGCTTAAAACCTCACTTTGCCATAACTCAGGTAACTCTAAGGAAGTTCTATCCCATTCCTCATTACTTTTTACAGGTTCCGCTGATTTATATGCAGAATTAGGTAATAATTTACTTGCTACATCACCAGATAACTCCACACTAGTTCTTATAGGTCTTGCATATCCTTTAGCTAAATTTATTTGTCCTTCATCTGATAAAATATATTCTCTAGCTAATTTAGCAGCATTAGGATGAGGGGCATACTTATTGATTAAAGTCGTATATCCACTGATAATTGAGCCATCTGATGGAATTAAAACTTCAAATCTTTCAGAATCAAGTTGATCCTTATAATTAAGCCCATTAAAATCCCAAACTATTGCAATATCTATTTCACCCTTTTCTAAATTGGCAAGACTTGCATCCACAGAAGAAAGTCTACCTTTTTCTGCTATTTTTCTAAAATAATCCAATCCTGGTTTAATATTTTTTTCATCTCCATCATTAGCAATTGCGGCGGCTAAAACTGCAAATTGAGCTTGATTCGCCTTTGTTACATCACCTACGGCAACTTTATAATCACTTTCTAATAATTCCTTCCAAGAACTAGGTATATCTTCCACATTATTCTTATCTATCATAAATGCTATCGTTCCTGTATAACTTAAAAGCCAATGACCTTCCTCGTCTTTAGCCCAATCCGGTATTTCATCCCAATAACTGGTTTTATAAGGCAAAGTTAAATCCTTATTTGTAGCAATAGGACCAAAGCTAATTCCTACATCACCTATATCTGCCGTTCCATTTTTCCCTTCTGATTCAAACTTTGCTAATTCTTCAGCACTTGACATATCTGTATCGGAATGTTTAATACCGTACTTTTCTTCAATGTCCTCCCATGTACCTACCCAATTAGCCCAAGTGTCCGGCATACCAACACTTGCCAATTCTCCTTCTTTTTTTGCTTTTTCAATAATAGTTTCTAAACTATCATCTTTAGAAACATTTTGTACTTTGGTTTTATTATCTGAGCATCCAGATAATACACCTATCATAATTGTAAAAACTAAAAATAAAGAAATTATTTTCTTTGTTGTATTCAATTTATTTTTCCCTCCTTATTCTTTTACCTCTTTAATATTAACTATACTTTTTTAAATTCATATTTAGTCAATGTTATGTTAAAGTTAAAAAACAATTTAATGTTAAGGTTATGTTAAATAATCAAATAAAATTAGCTACAGTATAATATAAAAAAACCAGAGCAAAATATTCGCTCTGGAAAAAGTCTAACTTTTTGGGATCACCTTAAAAGACTGGCAATTAACTTAATCTATTTTGAATTTCTTAATTCATTTTCTACATTTGTAGATATAGAATTTTCTCCTCCTATAATTATTATATTTTTTATATCTTTAACATTTTTATAATCATATAAGTCCTTGTTTTTTATGTAGTTTTTTACTACTTCGGGTAAATTATTTGGAGTTGATAAAAGTATAGGAGCATTTTTCACTCCGGCAATTGATGACGCAGCTAATGCATCTGGATAATCCTCCCCATTTACAATTACTACTGTATCAACTTCCATTCTTAAAAATGTATAGTAACTTTCTGCCACATTAACAGCTGTTTCATATCTGGTATTACCTGCAAATCTATTTTTGTTGTTACCTTCTGGTACACTACTAGTTCCACCAAAAACATGCATAAAATCCATGTCTTGTTTTTCTTTATTCATATTAGGAATGAGTTTTACTATACCATAAACATTTGCCCATTCTCCTAAAAATGGTCCTGCACTTAAGGCATCGGCAAAATAATTCCCATCCATTCCTGCATATAAGCTTATGTATCCTGTTTGGCCCTTTAACTCTTCCCTTTTAGCTCCAATTTTTTCAGCTGTTTCCACTCTGTCTTTTCCAGCTAATCTTTCTGTTTTTATTCCCAATGCCTCTACACTTTCTTCTATAGTAAAAGGAATGGATTCTATTCCGCCTAAAATATAAACATGTTCAACTTTTAATCTACTTAGTTCATTTTTCACTTCTTCCTTTAAGGAAGAACCATCAACTAATAGTATTGGTACATCTATTTGAGTTACTAAACTAGCTCCTACTAAGGCATCGGCAAAATTTTCTCCACTGGCTATTATTGCTGTTTTTGAACTTTCAAAGGTTCTTTTGCTTATTTCTAGAGAGGTGTTAAACCTATCGGTACCTGCTATTCTAATAATATTTAAACTTTCCTGGCTTTCTGGTAAATTATCTGCAAAGGAAATGCTAGTTAATAAAGTTGTAGTTACAATAGTTGTTAACATCAATTTACTAAAAAACTTTTTCATATAATCACTCCTTTTTCCTATACTAATATTGTATTATAAATATTTGATAAATAAATTACAAAAAAGTTAATAAATTATTACATAATAGTTACAAATTAAAATTACTCCAATAAAAAACCCTCCTAGTCTATTACTAGGAGAGTCTTACATTATCCAAAATTTATCCCATATATATTCTTCTTTTATTTCCAGTACTTTATTGATTTCTTCCAATATTTCCCTATTGTATTCTACTCTTCCATTAAATTCTTCATTTTCAATAACTTTTCCCTTAATATTAAGTTTTTTAGAGTCCCTATTATTATTTATTAATATTCCCTTTAAATTAATAGTAGCTGCCTCTGACTCTAGATTATTATTTACCAATATACCTGAAATGTTAATGTCTTCACTAGAAATTATTGTTATTGAGCTTGTATTAATAAAATATAATTTGTCCTCTTCTATTTTACTTCCATTTTCTAGTAATAGCAGGTTAAAATCTAATTCTTCATCTTCACTATTATTGTATTCTTCTACTAATTCATTATATTTAAAATTATCTATATAATAGCTTTCATTCTTATTGGAAAATAGGACAATATCTCCTACTATTTTTTCTAAATCATTATTAATTAAGAGATTATAGATTTCCTCGTCTTCCTGTATTTTTACAATTTCATCATCATTTAATATAGGATTGTCCTTTAAAGAATATACTATACTTGAACTAGTAAGAGTGTTTTTATACCTAATCTTATAGTTTATTATAAATTTATTTTCTTGGTATTTTTCAATTTTAGCTGTAATGTTTCCACCACTTAATATTTCATTATAGTCTATTTGAAAATCTCTTTTTCCATTAATGGTCTTTTTTATTTCAGAAAATAATTTATTTAATTCTATATTGTATTCTTTACTATTTTTTATTTTATTGGCTATGGATTCTGAAATTAAACAATTTTGATAGTAGTCCTTTTGATTTTTATTTACATTATTTTCCAAATCTACTCCTACTAAAATTACTGTTATTAAGGTAAACACCAATATAGATACAACTAGGGCAAATACCGATATATATCCCTTGCTTTTCACATTCCTAACCCTGCATATATGCTACTTTCATAGGTTTTCTCTATTCCCTTGTCCTCACATTGGAAATTTAAATGTACAAATTTTTCATTAGAATTAAAGTAGGTTTTCTTTGTACTAACAATATTTTCTGCAATATTATTTGTACCTATATTTGTGTTTTTTATTCCCTCTTCTATAGGATTTTCCATACCTATTGAATACCTTATTAGTTTTCCATTATTTAAGTAATAGTAAATATATTGATAGGGATTTTCTTCTGACTTATAAGGGGCAACTTCTAACAGAAAACCTAGATTATTGGATTTAGGATTTGTAATAAATTCATCTATCTTGTAAATATTAAGGCTGCGCCTAATTTCCTTTTCAATATAATCTATTGCATAGCGGCCATTGTTGTCTAATTTGTTTCTGGATATACTAGAGTCCATAATTTTGCCTGATACTGCCATTATATAGGAAATTACTATTATTAATATTGAAGCTATTCCCAGTGCTACTATTAATTCTATTAAGGTAAATCCTTTTTGCTTTTTATGGTAAAAGGACTTCATAGCTAATAATATCCTCTTCATTTCCAACTCTCCATATATCTAGTTTCAATTTACTTAGGTTTTCCATTTGACTAATACTATAATTATATTTAAAATCCTCTTTTAAATCATTTGTAATATCTACGGTTTTATTATTATAAATATCGGATTTTATACTTTCCATTATATGTTTACTGTAGTCTATTAACTCCTTGTCCTTATCGGTTTTTACTTCTAACTTTAAGGTATTGGCTAGTGTTGGTAGTAAAAATGCTGCAAGTATTCCAATAATAGCTAGTCCAACTATACATTCTAATAGGGTAAATCCTCTACTATCTTTTTTCCTCACTAAGATTCACCTTCCCTGTTGCCACTTCTACTGTAATCTTATACTTTTTATTTTTACCTATAAAATAAATTGTCCTTGCTTCTTTCGGTGCTCCTGTTGATTTAAATATTATATTAACATTACTACCATCATAATCTAAGACATCAAAATAAATATTGCATTTTTCATTTGCCGATGATAATTCTATTTTTTTACTACTCTTCTTAAAAAAGAATTTATTGTCATATCCGGTGTTTATTGCATTGTTTCTTGCAAAATTCAAACTATCTACTATGGAGTTTATTTCCATTTTTTCCTTATATTGACCAATGAAATCAAATTTTATTACTCCAATTCCCAAGATTATTCCCAGTAAAAATATTGCTACTAGTAATTCTATTAATGTAAATCCTTTTGTTTTTTTCATATGAAACCCTATTGATTATTCAAAATATATGTCTAAATAAATGTTATTATCCTTGTCAATTAAACCATATCTTGTACTTTCATTTCCTATTAATTGTAGGTGGTTTCCACTAAATTCATCTAGTAAGACTTCATACAATCTGTCTTCTTTTACATATAGATAGTGTAATTTTCTAGCTGTGTCCAGCATTATACAATTATCGGTGTTATTACTTGTAAAGCCATAGAGTATTTCCTTGTCGTATATTTTCTTCCTTGCTCTTTCGTCCCTTAAATTAATATACATAAATTTAGTTCTTTCATTGTCATTTAAATCCGTATAGGATGCTAATATTCCATTTTCAAGAAAATTATAATCGTAAAGTTGCTCCTGGCCTTCAATGTAGGCTTTTTCTATGTCCCCTTTTTCATTAATTGAATAGAAATAGGAGCCTTTTTCCTCATTTACCAAGGCGAAAATCTTATTGTTATTTGAATAGATGTTATGGTCTACCTCATATTCAAATTGATAAAATTCTGTTGAACTGTCATCCTTTATTTTTCTTATTCCTAAATAGCCTTCATTTTCATAGGAGTAATAAATATCTCCATTTATTTTTACAAATTTTGAACGGTACCTATTTGTATAATTTTCATCTATAATTTTAAAACTTCCATCATATTCTATTCTTGCTATATTGTTTTTTATTTTAAATTTACTAGCCATGTTTAAAGTAGGGTCTGTAGGGTCAACATCTGTAGGAGCTACTTCCCTTGATGGAGCCTCATCTTTAAAATTAAGCACTTCATAGGAAACAAAAATATCTCCACTGTCAACTATTAAATCTAAAATCCTTATATTTCTTTCTAATTCTACTGTTCTAACAATTGATTCATTTTGAAAATCATATATTATTAACTTTTCGTTTTCATTGATTTTAAGCTCTGAATTTGATTCTTCATCTTCCTCACTTGCTGGATAATCTACTAGAATATACAATTTGTTCTTATAGGCTTTAAATATATAACTTTCACGATTTTCTATAATAGGAAGTTTATATTCTGACACTGAATATTCTATTTTTCCCTCTTCTATTGTCGATTCTTCTTTTTCTACTGTTTTAACTTTTTCTTTTGAATTACAAGAAACCAATAATCCAATGGAGATAATAATTATTAATAGAATATTTATGGTTTTTTTCATTGTATTTCCGTCCTTATATTTGAATTTTTAATAACTCTAATAAAATAGTGGAAAAATATGATAATGAAATAATTGGAACAAATGGTATTTCATATTTTATATTTTTGTTTTTTATTATTAAAGTTATTCCTATTATTAATCCTATTATACCTATATTAATGAAAAATACAGAAATTTCATTAAAGTACATATTCATAGTTAAAATTGCTATTAGTATAAAATCACCAAAACCAGCCTTATTTTTTATTGATAAAACATATCCTAATAAGATTATTACTATTAAAAATATTGTTTTTATTATTAAATCAAACTTTATCCAGTATCTAGCTAAACTTATAGGAAAGGATAGAATAAATAATATTATTAAATGTTTAGTGTATATGCTCCTTGTTTTAATATCTATTATAGACATACCCAATAATAATGATAGAAAGGTAGAAAGTAAAATTCCTAATAGGGGATTATCTATTAAATAAATAACAATTAAATATATTAATCCACAAACAATTTCAACTATAGGGTATTGTATTTTTATTTTGCTTTTGCAAAAACTACATCTTCCCCTTTGAAAAATATAGCTTAAAACAGGTATTAAATTATATATTTTCAATTTCCTGTGACAATTATCGCAAGCAGATGGTGGATAGATTAAAGATTTGTTTTCTATTGTTCTGTCAATAAAAACATTAATAAAGGAGCCTACTACTATACCTACTAGAAAAGAAAATAACTGTATCATTTTTCTTCTTGTAATTTACCAGGCTCTACTGTAACATCTCCAGTTTCTGTTATTGTTACTATGTAATAAGTGCCACCTTTCCCTTCCAGTCCTTTTATTCCCTTTGGTACTTTAGGGTACTCTGCAAGGTAGTCCTTTGCTTTATCCTCTTCACCCCACTTTGTGCCTGTACCGCCATTTGCTATGTAGTTTAAGGCTGCTGACTCCAATATTCTTACATTGGAGTTATGGGCAGTTATAAGACTTTTTTGCCTGGACTCCTTGTATTTTGGTATTGCTATTGCTGCTAAAATTGCAAGTATTGCTATTACTACTATTAGTTCTATTAAGGTAAATCCTTTAAGCTTTTTATTTCTTAATTTATTCACAAAAACCCTCCTAGTAATTATAATTATTTATAATGTCAAACATTGGTATTGCTATTGAAATTACAATAGTTCCTACAAAGAGAGCCATTAGTATAATAATAACCGGTTCGAAAACTCTAAGTAAAGAATCTATTGCATAATCCGATTCTTTTTTATAGTAATTTGAAACTATTTCCAGTATTTCTCCTAGTTGACCTGTTTCTTCCCCTACTTCTATCATAGAATTAAATAATTGTGGCAAAATATCGGTATTATTAAAAGCCTGGCTAATATTTATTCCTTCCTTGATTTCATTAATGGCTTCTTCTAATTTCTCCTGTAAATAAAGGTTATTACTTCCTAAGGAAATAATTTCCAAAGATTCTATAAAATCCACTCCACTTAAATAGGATATAGACAGGGCTTTTGATATTTTTCCCGTTAATATTTTTATGTAGTTTTTTCCTATAATTGGCAATTTTATTTTTATATAATCAATTCCTCTTTTAAAGGACCTACTCTTTTTTATACCAACAATAAATAAACCTACCATTGCTAGTATAAAGATAATAATAAATAGAAAATTCCTGTTAATAAACTCACTTATAGTAATTAATATTTTAGTAAGGGTTGGTAATGCCATATTACTACTTTCAAATAAGGAAACAAAGGTAGGCATTACATACTTAAAAACAAAAAACAAGACTATAATAGTTGTTACTATTAAAATAATAGGATAGGTTAAGGCCCCTTTTACCTTCTTTGATGTTTCATCTTCTTTTTCATAATATTCCGCTAATCTTTCACATATATTAGAAAGTTTCCCACTTTCCTCTCCTGTTTTCATCATTGTTATTAAAAAATCATCGAATATTTTATGTTTGGAAAAGGCCAAACTTAAATAATCTCCCTTGTTTAAATCCTCATAAACTATATTTAAAAAATAATTTAAACTCTTAATTTCCTTTTGGTCTTTTAAAATATAAATTGCCTGGTCTGGTGTAATTCCACTTTTTAAAAGAACACTAAACTGCCTTAAAAATATTGATAAATGTCTCTTATTTAAAGAAAAATAAATTGGTTTATTTAAAAGCTCCTTAAACTTGCTAAACTCCATTTTGAAACTCCATATTTAAAGACAGATTCATTACTTCATCAAAAGAAGTAGTTCCATTATATAAGTCAACTAAAGCCTTCTGTAATAGGTTTTTAATATTTTTATCCCTGCCTAAATTCCTTAATTTGTCTAGGTCAATATTCTTCCTAATAATTTTTCTAAAATCCCTATCTATTGGAAGAATTTCCATTACAGCCTTTCTTCCTAAGTATCCCTTATTACATTTATTACAACCAACAGGTTTGTAAATGTACTTTGGAATTTCTACCTTGTCTATGGTTTTTAAAATATCCCCTTGTTCTTCTGTTACCAATACCCTTTCCTTACAATTATTACAAAGGGTTCTTATTAACCTTTGAGATAAAACTCCCTTTAAAGATGCCCTTATTAAATAATCCTCTATATGCATATCCAATAATCTTATTATGGCAGAATAGGAATCACTAGTATGTAATGTGCTAAAAACCCTGTGACCTGTTATAGCTGCCCTAACGGATATTTCTGCCGTTTCCCTGTCCCTTGTTTCCCCAACTAAAATTATTTCCGGATCTTGACGAAGTATGGACTTTAAAGTATTTGAAAATCCTATTCCAGCAGTTTCATTTATTTGAATTTGATTAACACCATCTATTTTAAATTCAACGGGATCTTCCACTGTAATAATGTTAATGTCCTCCCTATTTAACTCTTTAATAAGGGAATATAAGGTGGTGCTTTTCCCACAACCTGTTGGTCCAGTTAAGTAGATTAGGCCATTTTCTACATTGGAAATACTTCTTATTAAAGATATATCCTCCTTACTAATTCCTAATTTGTCTAAATTTACACTAGCTTCGTCCTTGTTTAAAATTCTTAAAACTATTTTTTCCCCATAAATAGTTAAAATTGTAGAAACCCTAATATCAATATCCCTGTTGTTTAAGGTAAATTTAAAGCCTCCATCTTGGGGAATTCGTTTTTCTGCTACATCTAATTTAGCCATGATTTTAATTCTTGTAGTAAGTTTGGAAATTTCTTTTAAATCATGGTTTTTAACTGTAAATAATTTACCGTCAACCCTATATCTTATACGGACTTTATCTTTTAAAGGCTCAATATGAATATCTGATGCATTTTTTTCAATTGCTTTATTTATTAGATTATTAACTTCTTCAACAATATTGATTTCTTCCTTGGATTCTAAAATCTTTTTTGAAAACATTTCTCCTCCCATAAAACAAAAACACAAATCCCTTTAAATATAATACTATCATAATTAAAGGCAGAATTTGTGTTTTTTAACATATTAATTTCCTGAAGGAAGTAGAGAGCCTATTGCTCCTGCTATATTACTTAAAGGCATAGATTGTAAAACAACCCGACCTGGGCCAGTTATAATTGTATTAAAAAGTCCTTCTCCTCCAAATAAAATATTTTTAACCCCTGGTACAGATTTAACCTCTAAACTACAGGTTGAATCCATTGCAGCTAAATGACCAGTATCTACAACTATTGATTGTCCTTCTTCTAAGGTATATTCTACTGCATGACCATCTATTTCAATAAAGGCCAATCCTTCTCCAGACAGTTTTTGCATAATAAAACCCTCTCCGCCAAAAAATCCGCCACTTATTTTCTTATTAAAAAATATTGAAAGCTCCACTCCTTCTTCACAAGCTAAAAAAGCTCTTTTTTGTGCAACAATACTATTATCTGAAGAAATATTAAAGGCCATAATACTGCCTGGAAAACTTGAAGCAAAAGCTATCATTCCTGGACCATTTTTAGCAGTATATCTATTTTGAAACATCTTTTCTCCAGAAAACATTCTTCCAAAGGCTTTTCCAACTCCTCCTCTAGTAGTCGTTTCCATTTTCATATTTGGTGACATCCAACTCATGCCACCTCCTTCAGAAATAATACTTTCTTCATTTTCCAAATTACATACAACTACCGGTAAATTATCGCCTAAAATTTCATATTCCATAAACTTCCCCCTTTTTTAATTATTTTCCCTTTTCACAAATAAATAAATTATGATTTGATATACCCTGCATTTCAGGTTTTTCACAAATATAAAAATGATATTTTAACCATGCATTAAATTCATCTTCTGTAAATGCATTAATTTTCTTTGTTACAAGCTCCATAATACCATCTTGTGCAATTATCTTTAAAAGCTTTAACTTGGAATTTAATAACATTTCCTTAAATTCATCTATTGTATGAAAAACAAAGGGCATATTCTTTAAAGTAAATCCTTCTTTAAATAAACTGTTATCTCTTAAATGTTTTGGTCCTTTATAAACAAAGGTTTCAGTAATATTAACCATATCGTTATTAATAATAGAAATAAAGATTTTTCCATTTTCCTTTACTACTCTTTTACATTCTCTTAATAATTCCATTCTCTTATCATAGCTTTCCATATGGTAAATTGGTCCAAAACAAAAAATTATATCCATGGAGGCATCTGATAAAGTTTTAATATAGGACAGGGCATCTGAGTTAACTACTTTTATTGAATTTTCTGATTTTTCCTTAATAATATTACAGTGTTTTTCAACTAATTCTACAGCAGTAATTTCATGTCCAAGATTATTAAAATATATACTATAAATACCTGTTCCTGCACCTAAGTCCAAAATATTATCAGAATCCTTTAAATATCTTTTAACATATTTAATAGTTGTTAAGAACTCTATACTTCCCGACTTACTAGCTAATCTCTTATCCTCATCAAAAAAATCATACAAGCTATTGATTTTTTTCTCTTCGTCTCTTATTTCACTAATTTTATCAAAACTTTTTTCATTTTATACCTAGCCTTCAACTTTATTTTAGGAAAATGCAAATACTTTACTTCTCTATTTTATACTATTCTATTTTTATTATCTATAAATTAACTTTTAGTTAAATTATTGTATTAGAAGTTAATTTTCTTTCAATTGTAAAGAATAGTTTTCATTGATAGTATTATATTAACAAATAGCTATTTATTTTAGGAGGTTCAAGATGAAAATTAATGAAATTATTAAAACAAAAAGAATAGAAAAAGGACTTACCCAAGAACAAGTAGCAAATATATTAAATATTTCTACCCCGGCAGTGAACAAATGGGAAAGCGGAATAAGCCACCCTGACATTACCCTACTTCCTGCCTTGGGACGATTACTTGGAGTAGACATGAATACATTACTTTCCTTTAAGGATAGTTTAACAAGACAGGAAATAGGCATTATAGGCAATGAAATAATGCAACTAGTAGACAAAGAAGGATTTGACAAGGGCTATGAACTTGCAATGGATAAAATTTCCGAATACCCTAATAGTGAACTTCTTTTATTTAATTTAATACTTATGTTACAAGGTGCATTAATGACCTATCCTAGTGAAAATTCCCAAAAATATGAAGAAGAATTAGATAGTATGCTAAACAAATTAGTTAATAGTAAGGATATAGAAATTAGGGAAACTGTCTATGCAATGTTAATTCCAAAATATATAGACAATGATGAATTAGAAAAAGCTGAAGGGTTAATAGATAAACTCCATAGTGAAAATCCGTCAGTTAATAAGACAATATTACAAACTAAACTCTATGTAAAACAAAAAAACTATAACAAGGCTTTAATAGCACTAGAGTCTAAAATCTACTATACAGCTATGAATTTACAATTATATATTTCTTCACTAATGGAAATTTCCGCCTTAGAAAAAAATATGGAAGATGCAAATTACTTTGCTAATCTTTCCGATAAATTAATGAAGCTTTTGGAAATGCCAAATAGCTATATGAAATCAAGCTTTTTAGAACTGGCAATGGAAGAAAGAAACATTGAAAAAACCTTAGAATATTTAAATAATTTAGTTACTTTAGGCAGTGAAACTATCGACTTCAAAAACTCCAGGCTATATAAGCATATCCCGGTAAAAGAGAATTATAGCAGTAGGGAATTTAGAAATATATTTTTAAAGTCCATGTTAAAGGAATTAAAAACTTCAAAAGAATATGATTTTTTAAGAGAAGACGAAAAATTTAAGGAATTACTAAAAAAATATGAAGAGGAAATAGAAAAACTTGAAAGTAGCAATTAAGGCTACTTTCTTTATTTTCCTTTTAAATTTTATAAAATCTTTTGGTAGGCAACTCTTAAATCACCATTTCTTAGAAAAATTCTTCCACATTCTAAAAATCCATTCTTCTCCAAAAAATTCCTCATTTTAAAATTATCTTCATGGGTGTCAATTCTAATATTATAAACACCTTTTGAAAGACAGATTCCTTCAATTTCTTTTAGCATTTTACCAGCATTTCCTTCTTGTCTATAATTAACATTTACAGCAAAACGGTGTATTGTACAATACTCCTCTTCATTTAGCCAGTTACCATTAAAAATTAAATCATAGGTTTTTTCCCCATCAAAAATAATAGCAGCAGTTCCTTTTATTTCGCCATTTTCTTCTAGTACATAGGAATATTCCATTTCCATATCCTTTACTAAACTGGATTTATTAGGTCCTTCATTTTGCCACTGGTCAACACCGTCAGTTTTTAATGATTCCGACGCTTTTTTATATATTTCTAAAATACTGTCTATATCTTTTGCCTTTGTATGTCTTAACATATTAAATCTCCTGTATTATATTTAATAATATTATACAGGAAAAAATATTTATATAAAATTTAATATTAAAAAAACACAT
Organism: Miniphocaeibacter sp.; assembly: GCF_049276255.1. Classification (NCBI taxonomy): domain Bacteria; kingdom Bacillati; phylum Bacillota; class Tissierellia; order Tissierellales; family Peptoniphilaceae; genus Miniphocaeibacter; species Miniphocaeibacter sp. The sequence goes on along the minus strand of NZ_JBASWB010000002.1, from coordinate 4,366 downwards.
TTCCAAAGTTGACTTGCCTTTCCTTAGAAATGTGTTTTTCTTATTTTATAGTATTAGATATAGTCAAATCTTGCAGTAAAGAATCTTAGTTGTTTAGGCTCATAAACAAATTTTAAGCCTCTTATATCTTCCTTATGATTGTATAATTTAATTACCGCATCTGCTACAACATCCATGTGCTTATAGGTATAAACCCTTCTTGGAATAGTAAGTCTTACAGTTTCAAGTTTTGGTTTATGGTTCTCGCCGGTTTTAATGTCCCTACCAGCAGAAACAATTCCTCTTTCCATAGACCTTACACCGGATTCTAAAAATAATTCATTTGCTAAAGCTTGTGCCGGAAACTGTTCTTGGCTTAAATGAGGACAGAATCTTCTAGCATCTAAAAATACTGCATGACCACCTACTGGCTCTACAATAGGAACACCTGCTTCTTTTAGTCTTTCCCCTAAATATCTTACTTGTAAAACCCTGTATCTTATATATTCATATTGCATAGATTCCTTTAGTCCTATTGCTAAAGCTTCCATGTCCCTACCAGCCATTCCACCATATGATGGCATTCCTTCATAAACTACTACTAATTCTTTTGCAGCCATAAATAAGTCTTCATCGTTTAAAGCTAAGAAACCACCGATGTTTACAATACCGTCCTTCTTACCACTCATTGTAGCTCCATCTGAATAGCTAAACATTTCATAAACGATTTCCTTTATGGTTTTGTCTGCATAGCCTTCTTCTCTTTCTTTTATAAAATATGCATTTTCTGCAAATCTTGTTGCGTCAAAAAACACCTTTATTCCATGTTTATGACAAAGTTCAGATACTTCTCTCATGTTTTTCATTGACACCGGTTGTCCACCAGCTAGATTTACAGTAACAGCTAAACAAACATAAGCTATATTTTCAGCACCTTTTTCATCAATTAACTTTTCTAGTTTATTTATATCTATATCCCCTTTAAAAGGAATATCCACTGTAGCATCATGGGCTTCATCTCTAATAATATCGACAAATATTCCACCATTATGTTCTTGATGGTATCTTGTTGTAGTAAAGTACATATTTCCTGGAACATATTGTCCCGGTTTAATTGCTATAGATGATAATATATTTTCAGCACCTCTACCTTGATGAGTTGGAATAATATGCTTTACTCCTAGAAGTTCTTTTACAGTTTCTTCCAGATGTTCAAAGTTTCTACTTCCAGCATAGGCTTCGTCACCTAACATCATACCTGCCCATTGCCTATCACTCATAGCATTTGTTCCACTATCTGTAAGTAAGTCAATGTAAACATCTTTTGATGGTATTAAAAATGTATTATAACCTGCTTCCTTTGCAACTCTTTCTCTTTCTTCTCTGTCAACAACTGCCACTGGTTCAACCATTTTTATTTTAAACGGTTCTGCTGGGTATTTTGAATAGTCCATTTAATGCCTCCTATGTAGTTTTGTTTTTTACAATGCATTATGCATTATTTCTATGCCTTTATAATATCATAAATTTCTAAATAATCAATAGTATTTTAAATTTATAATTAATTGATTTGAATTTTCTCTAATGCTATAATTCTATATAATAAAGAAGTGGAGTAGATATGATTAATAAACTTAGCCTAAATGAACAAATATATGAAGCAATTAGAAAAGATATTTTTACAAATAAAATAAAAAATGGTTCTATTCTTGTAAATAAGGATTTACAAGAGCGTTTTGACGTAAGTTCCAGTCCAATAAGAGATGCTATTAACCGCTTAGAACAGGATGGTTTAATTTGTAAAATTACCCGTGCTGGTGCTGAAGTAATAACTTTAGACTACGATAAAACAAAGGAAATTAATGAACTTATGCAAATTATAACATCTGGATCTATAACTTTAGCTATAAAAAGTGAGAATAAAAAAGAACTAGATAAAAAATTAATAGACCTATTAAAAATTCAAAAAGAATACTTAAATACAGATAAGTATTTTTATTATGACTATTGTTTTCATAAACTATTTTTCGAGTATTCTAATAATGAGTTCTTAATTAAAATCTATAACCAGTACAATGTATTATTTGAAATGGCTGTACGGTCCTTAGATACACTTTATAACAATGAGTCTAAAACCATTCACAGACAACAGTCCTTTGAATGTCATGAAAAAATTACAGAGAGTTTTATAAATAATAATTTAGAGGAAACTTTAGAATCAATAAAAGAACACTATAATCATGCAGATGAAATATTTGAAAAATACTATTAATTTATAAGGAGACAAAATGGACAACACAATATCGGCTTTAGACTTAGAACTGCTAATGGAAAAAGAAAATATAAATATAATTGATGTAAGAGATGAAAATGAATTTAAAAGAGGGCATATAAAAAATTCAATTAATATTCCCTTAAAAAATATTGAAGAAAAATGTATAGATTTTAAGGAAGATGAAACTTACTATATTATATGTAAAAGTGGTATGAGATCCAGTAGGGCCTGTCAATTCCTTTGTAATTCAAAGAATTTTAAAGCAATTAATTTAGATGGTGGAATTATGTCCTGGAAAGGTGAATTAGTTACAGACTAATAGATAATTTAATTTAAAAATACCGGAGTATTTCTCCGGTATTTTCATGTATTTACGGCTATGTGAAATCTTCTCTGTAAATTAGATTTTTCTACAATAAGATAGTTTCCTTTTAAGGCTGAAAATCAGTTTTTTTGATTTTTAGTCTTACTTGTTTTATAATACCTATTTGATTACATGTCAAGGGCACCTGCGAATGCAGGTGTTAATTTTACCCTTGATTTGTAATCTAAATAGGTGTTAATTCATCCTATCCTGATACATAATCACGAAGAGAACGATAAGGATACTTTGAACCTATACTCACTCGCTTTTGATTATAGCATGTAGTTTTATATTCCCTAACTACTTCTGCTTTTGATGAGAGCAATGATCCTCCAACCCCTAACGCTAGAGCAACTACTTCCTTAACTCCTGCCGGGGGTAATCCTAACAATACCGATATAGCAGATAAAGCCATTCCTACCTTAACCTTTGTTGAAGTAACTTTATATGCTCCAAAGGTTCTAATAAAATATAAATATCCTGTTCTTTTATTATAGGTACCTTTTGCAAGATATTGACTGGCAATTGTGCCTCCATATTTTGCCTGTGCTTTTTTTATAGCCTTATTACTTTCACTACCCCTGGGAGATATATCGTCTTCATCAATAATTTCAAAGTCTACTAGAGGTGTTGATATACTTTCTATACTAGATTTATTTATAGTATTATAAATATCGTTAACTAAATCTTCTACATTTTCATCTCTGGAGATCTCGTTTATTTCTAAGTTTCCTACTTCAATTCCACTATTTTTATTAGAGTTTTGGACGCTGCTTCTAATATTTATAATAGAATCTTCATCTTCTTTATTTAATACATATTCAATTAAATTTCCATTTTCATTAGAGTAAGCTTCTATTACTTTACCATCCTTTATAGCAAAAGATTGGATAGTATCATCAGTTTGCTTATAGACATAGGTGATGTCATTAATTTTACTTACCTCATAGAAGTTTTATTTTCTTGAAATGAATCTTCTTTGTTTCTGAACGATAGATGATAGAATCATTGCTTGCTTTAGAAACATTTGAAATAGGTAATGATGACAGAATCATTGTTGCTACCAGTATTTTTGATAAATATTTCTTCATAATAAATTAACCCTCCTATAAATCTAAACTTCTTTTCAAAACCCCAACATGATATATAATAAAGTAAGTGGCCATTATTAGAAGAAGTATGCTATCAAAACGATTAGACAGCTTCGTTGCAGAATAAATAAAATGTATTCCTATTAAAATGCCTAAAACAGAGCCTATTATACCCATAATCTTTTTCATAACAAATCTCCCCCTTATAATATTTTCGAACCTTGCGCCTGGTCTTATAAACTAATACAAATTAGAAATCCATTTTGTTACAAAAATATAAATTATTTTCAAACTACACGATATCTTTACATTTTATATAAATTAATGATCAATTAAATAAAATGTAAATTCATTTGATATATAATTAATCATAAGTAAATCTTTAGGAGGAAGTATATGTTTGTATTAATGGCTATTGCCGAAGAAGCTGGAATTGATATTGGTATGGCAACCCTTTTTTAGACAATTTCATGTCAAACACTTCATTGAATTTCTTAATGACTATAAAATATTTCCAAGAACTAGTCTATGGTAAAGGCGTTGCCCAAATTAAAAGACATAATTTGCCATAGCCTAAACCTTGAAAATATTCTTATCTATTTATAGAAATTCAACTTGTCATATGTAATTTTCTGTATTCTATAGGACTTAGATATC
>NZ_JBASWB010000001.1:0-36995 GCF_049276255.1 Miniphocaeibacter sp. | reverse complement strand
GTAATCCTAGCTTAATATCTTCATGAACATTAACACTTTCTATTACCTCTACTTCTAAACCATGTTTATTAACATAATCTACATATTCCTTAATTCTTTCTTCCGACCATATTTCACCAGCTGGAATATCGTCTAACATACCCATAATACCTGTACAATTAGGAATTTGTTTAATATATTTTAGTGGTATGGAGTCAGTATTTTTACCAAACCATCTAAATGTCATCTTCATAATACACCTCTATAATAAATATTTTTCTAATGTTCTTCTAACAGCTCCTATACTTGATGATAGTTCTTTTAAATAATTAATAACTTTATCTGACAATCCTATTTCTACCAAATCAACTCCAAATATTTTTTCATTACTTAAAAGTTTATTTAATTCACTATAATCAGGTTTAAACTCTTCTAGGCTTATACCTACCAAATATTTAGTTAACTCATCCAATAATGGATCAGGACTTAATTCAAATGTTTCTCCTTTATCATCTACTGATAACAAGTATCTTAACCAACCTGCAATAGCTAGTGGTATAAATTGTAAATCGGTAACATTTAAATCTTCATTTTCTAAATATGACTTAATTGTTTCTCCAAATCTAATTCCCACTTTTTGTGATGTATCTGTTGCAATTCTTTGAGGGGAGTCAGGCAAAAATCTATTAGGGAGTCTTTCCTCCAGCACCTCATTTATAAACTCCTTAGGTTCTAATATAGAAGGAGCATTAACCACTGGTAATGATTCCTCATATCCTATTTTTTTTATAAGTTTAACTAATTCTCTATCATTCATTTCATCTGCAATCAAACTATATCCTAAAAGACAACCATATACAGCCAAGGTTGTATGCAAAGGATTCAAGCAAGCAGTTACCTTCATTTTTTCACTTTTATCAACATTTTCTCTAGTAGTTACATATATACCTACCTCTTCAAAAGAAGGTCTACCATTAGTAAAAGCATCCTCAATTACTAGATATCCTGCTTTTTCAGAATTTACAAATGGTGCAATATGTGTACCATCAGTTGTTATAATAGGCCTAATATCTTCAAATCCATCATTCATTAATTCAGTAGCTATAATTTCAGATGGTCTAGGAGTTATTTTATCAATCATAGTTATAGGAAAACTAATCAATTTATCATTTTTTATATAATCAATAAATTCTTCTTCTAAAAAATTATTCTCTATCCATTTTTTTGCAATAGTTATTATAGAATTCTTTAGCAGATCCCCATTATTAGAACAATTATCCATACTTATTAGAGTCAAAGGTAATTTATTTGATTTATATCTCTCATATAATAATCTAGTAATCTTAGATATTAAATGTTTCGATTCCACAGGATCATTATTAATATCTTTTTTTACTATTGGCAAAAACTCTCCAGATGTTCCATATAAATTATATCCCTTTTCTGTTACCGTAAAAGTAACTATTTGTAACAATTCATTTTTAAATATTTTTTTTAAAATATCGTACTCTAAATTATTACTATAATCTATTGCTTTTGTAATGCTTCCTATTATTTCTTTAGAAAAAATACCATCTTTCGATAACACAACAGATATTGTTAAATTATTATAAGGTTTATATACTCTTTCTATAGTTTCGCTATTTAGTGTATCTACAGCAATTATGCCGGTATTTTCCAATCCTTTTTCTATTAAATCCTGCTGTATTTTTCCTAAATATGCTCTAAAAATATTTCCTGCACCAAAATGTAACCATTTACAATTTTCTTCGGTGTTTTCTTGTAATTTTTTTACATCATAATTAGGTATTTTTATATTAATTTTTTCCAACTCTTGTTTTTTTTCAAGTAACTCTAAATTTAATTTCATAATTTATTCCTTTTTCTTTTTAATTAAATCTATATAAAAATTTTCTTTTAGCAATGAATTATCTTTTTTTTCATACTCCTCATCAGAATATATTAATTCCGGATAGTTATCTCTTAACCAAAATTTTTCTTCTACAAGTTCAGAAATATGTAAATCTAAAAGTTTTATTAATGAATCCGTATCTTTACTTTTAATATATTCAACCATTTTTTTATGTTGTTCTACTAAATCCTTTAAATGATTATCTCCCAAAGAAATTAATGCTAACAATCTCATTCTTCTATAATGAGCCTGGTTCTCCAATATAATTTCCCATATAAATCCTCGTCCTGTTATTTCAAATAAAACCTCATGAAAAGCATCATCATATTCCAAAAAAGCAATATAATTTTTTTCTTTTATTGCTAATTCCTGTAATTTTATATTATTTTCAAATTTTAACAACTCAATTAGTGAGTAATTTTTACTTCCATAGTCAATAGCCATTTTGTATTCAATACAATGTCTCAAATATCTTTCATCTTCCATCTTTTTAAAATTAATTTGAGTTATTCTAATTCCTACCTGAGGAATACTTTCTACCAAACCTTCCTCTTCTAATCTAATAATAGCATCTCTAACAGGTGATCTACTTATGTTCATTGAATTACAAATATCTTTAATACTAATTATCTTTCCTGGCTTAATATTTAAATTCATTATTTTTGAGTGTAATTCTAAATAAACTTTATCGCTTATCATATTCTTTTTTTTCATAAGTCCTCCAGTTCAACATAAATGATTTATTATATTATATAAAATATAAATTTCTACTAAATAATAAAAAACAATATTCCAAATACTCTCATACAGTTTCTATTAATAGAATAACCTATATTTTCATTTAATACTTTATATTTATAATTAATCAATCACTTTTCTTAATTTAAGTCATTTTTAACTTATCAAACACTCAAATATAACAGGATTATATTCTATATCTAAAAATATTTTAGAAAACTCTATAGCAGCAATTTCTTTCAGTATATTTAAAGTTTTATTTATTTTTATATGCTTAAATATTTCGATTTGTACCGAGAAGTTATTATTGTCAAATTTTTTATCTCTTTCATCTAAATAATGAAATAATTCATGTAATAATACTAGATTATAAAATTCTTTATAACTAATTATATTTTCAATTTCATTGCTCTTTATAATTTTTTTTATTTGTTTTATTAAATTTATATTAATGTCTATTTTGTTACTAGTAACATCATATATTGCAAAATAAGGAAAAGAAAAGGGATTTTCTTCATAAACCTCATTTAGTTCTATATTAAATATTTTAAAATATTCATTCACGTCTAATTTTCCATACTTGTCTATTAAATCTTTATATCTAATTTTTGAAACACTTGTAGACTTAATAATGTAGACATCTATTTTGTTAGCATTTTTTTTAAAATAATTTTCATTTATTAATATTTCTCTGTATATTTGTATAGAATCCCTTTTCAAATAATCCTTTATGTTTTCTTTACTAAAGTTCATTTTTAGCTGCTACAACTATAATTTCATCAGTAGTGTCACTAAATTCAGAGCTAGCCATTCCTGTAACTTGTTCTAATTCAGTTAGTCCAGAATAATCTACTACTTTTGAACCTGCTATTACATATATATCTGGATTTAAAACAATTTCAGAAGTGTAGTTACCCGCTTCACCCCATAGAATAGAAATTGTATCTTCTAAATTCTCTAAATCAGTTATAGCTACATCACCATTTGCTCTTTGTAGCTTTATAAACCCCTTCCTATCAACTATTCGTATAGCCATTTTTTTGTTTTTCATAGCTGAAAACACATATATTTGTCCATTATTTGCCTTAGTAACTAAATCTTTCGCATTAATTCCCATAGATTCAGCTGCGATTTCTTTTGCTTCTTCTTCATTGCAATTTTTAGACAAATCTGTTGTTTTAACTTCAGTAGATCCCATTGCAATAGCTGAAACAGTCTGTGCCTGATCATCTATCTCTATATAAACTTCTACACTTTCTTCAACTGCTCCACTATTCATAGCCAGTTCCTTGGCTTCTTTTTTCAATTCTAGAATTTCTTCAGCAGATGGATTAGGAATAGTTCTCTGAACCATCTCACGTACCATAGCTAATGCTACTCCTATCGATGAGATAACCTCTGCATTTGTAGGAATCTGATATTTGAAATTCATTAATTTAGCAGTATAAGCAAGCAATGTACCAGCCCCTCCACCTGCTCCAACTAAAACAACTTGCTCTCTTTCAACTTTATATTTTTGAATTAAATCTTCTATCACTGGAATAATTTTTTCACAAGATTTAGTTAAAATTTCGTTTGCTGTTTCCTCTACTGTTTTTCCTATTCTTTTAGCTAGTAAATCAATTGCTTTATAGCTAGAGTCATAATTCCCTTTTGCGTAATCACCATCATCAAGCATTTTTAGCGCATTTGCAGCACAGGTATTTGTAATTGCCATACTAGAACCATCATTGAGCCTTACTGCAATATAATCTTCAGGATCGTTTTCAGTTGGTCTAAATGTATATAGTTCAGCTCCATCAAATAACTTAGGATCTGTAAATGCACAATATCCCATATTTGCTATATGTGCTGATCTTGGTCCCACATCTACAATTTCATTATTGCTAGCTCTGACCATACTTCCTCCAGCAACCCCCAGTACCCTTACATCTAAGGAATTGACATAAGTTCTATGTCCTCCAATTATAGAATAATCCACTGCTGGCCTACTATCTTTTATGATACCTACGTTTGTTGATGTTCCTCCGACTTCAAAATAAATACCATTTGAAGCTCTTAAATACATTAATGCACCAATTACACTTGCTGCTGGTCCTGATAACATCGTTAATATGGGTTTTTTTCTCATTTCATCTATTTCCATTACCCCACCGTCGCCACGCATTATCATTAATGGTACCTTAACCCCTGAAGTTTTTACACTTTTTTCTGTACTATTAGCTGTTTCTAACATTTTAGGAAGAATGCTTGCATTTAATGCTGCAGTCGTGGTTCTAATTTTTAATCCATAAAGTTTTGAAATATCTGATGCAGCAGTAACCGGCATATTATGTTTTATAGCTTCTTCTACTATGATTTTTTCTTCTGTTAAGTCATCAACACCAAATGCTTTACTAGCAACAATAACTTGTGAACCTTTTTCCTTAAAATTTTGTATGATCTCACTAGCTTTATTTCGATTAAAATCCTTTATTTTTACAAATTCAGAGTTCACTTTTATTGTTTTACCAGTACCTAATTCAATATTTCCAATATCTAGTTGTCTTTTAGCCATAAATCCTTCAAGGCCACCTTTAGCAAGACCAATTACTCCAACATTAGCAACGTCACCTTCTAATAGTGCATTAGTAGCTTGTGTTGTACTATGCGCAATAAAAATTACTTCTTCCGGACTTATATTGTTATCATTTAAGCATTTTGTAAAAGCATCTACAACTCCTTGAGCGACTCCATTTTTATCATGATGGGTAGTCATAACTGAGCCTTTACCTACTATCTCATTGGTATCATTATCTATTGCTACTGCTTTTGTATGCGTACCACCTACATCAATTCCTATTCTTATTTTTCTCATTTTATTACCTTTCTAAAAATAATTACAATCCTGAAATCATAAAATATGCTATGAACAAATTAATTGCACATATAATCCATGACCATACTATACCTGTTTTTATGTATGTTTTTGGTTCAATTTTTGCATAACTTAATCCCCACATTCCCCAAGATTGTGTTGGACATGTATTTGCAACAATCGCTACTGGTGGAATAAGAAATAGTCCAAATAAAAATGTATTTGGGAAAGTTCCTACTGCTTGTAAAATTGCAACAACTGCAGCTCCTGAACCAAATATCATTAATGGTCCTCTAAATAATCCTAGTGGAGCTAATATCGCAAAAGCAATTACTAATACAAATGGTGATGAAGGTATTATATTTCCTATTAATCCCCCTAGCAATGGAGCGATCTTATTAGCTGCTGCTTGAAAAATATTTACTCCATATAGCATACCTATTAATAATCCACTATCTGAAACTCCATCATGCAATGTTTTTTGCATAACATCAATTAATCGTTTATATGACTTCATATTTCCAGTTAATAATATACCCGCAAAAATTCCTACTGTAAATGAAGGTATAGGACCCCATCCTAAAAGAGCTACTAATAATATTGGAATAAATGGAACAATGAAAGCATATCCTGGAACTTGATTTTGACTACTTGGAACTTTCGCTGCCCATGCAAACCTTTTTTTACCTTTGAATAAAAAATGGAAAAGTATAAAACACAAAATAACTGCTACATGCACTAATGTTGCTATTATTGCAAATTTTACATAAGAAGGTCCATAATTAGCTCCAAAGAATACATCAAATTGACTAACATATGCTATATTTAAATACATTCCAGCTGCAACTGACATCATATATACAGCAAGAGCTATTCTTTTCTCTAATCCCATAGAAAACAATATTGGTAAAACTATCATTCCTATTGCCATTACAGACCCTACTCCAAAAGCGCTTGTAAATATTAAAGTACATACAAGGGTTATAAGAATAGTTGTCAATAAAGCCTTATTTCCAGCTAATTCTACAGTCTTTTTTATAATTGAAGATGCTATTCCCGTATCAACAATTACTTTACCAAACCAACTACCAAATACTATTACAGCTATAGTTGCTCCATAATTTTCAACAGATTTTTGAAAAACATCTTCAACCACTTCTTTAATAGGTACCATTCCAATGATACACCATAATACAGATATGGTTAAGAACCCAAATAAAAGGTTTCCACCTTTGAAACAATAAACTACTAATCCAACAAAAGTTAACAACAATAAAATTCCTTGTAACGTTTCCATAATTACACCTCTTTTTTTATTTTAATAGATTAATCTATTTAACTAATATATTACCATTGATACATTAATATTGCAAGTTAATTTTTAATCATTAAAAGGTTTTTAATTTTCTTAAACTATTAAATAATAATCAATTTATTTCTTTAAATTAATTTAACACACCAAGCTTAATTTACTTTACTTCTCACAAAAAACAAAAAATAATAGTACTGTAATCTATAACAATTAAGATTATCCCCAAAAATTTAGACCACAAATCTAACAATTAAGAGGTCGATACACAATACCATTATTTAAAAGCCAACTCAATTTTTATATTATTATTGTATCATTAAAGAATATTATAAAAAGGACCTTTTTAAGTTCCTTTCAGATTGAAGACAAAAGGCATTTTAGATTCCAAAATTGATATGCTCCCCATATAGTAGACACATGAAATAATATCTATGTATGCTAGAGGATTATCAACTAGACAGATTTCTGACCAAGTAGAAGAAATCTATGGTTTTGAAATTAGTGAAGGACTAGTATCCAATATAACAAACAAACTACTACCTCAAATTGAGGACTGACAACATAGAGTATTACATGATCTTTATCCAATAATATTCATAGATGCAATACATTCTTCTGTAGGGGGATAATGGAATAATAGTAAAAAAAGCAGCCTGCATAGTTTTGGAGGTAAACCAAGATGGACTAAAGGAAGTTTTGGGAATATATATTGGAAAAAATGAAAGTAGTAAATATTGGCTTGGCATATTAAACGAACTAAAAAACAGAGAAGTAAAGGATATTCTAGTGCTATGCGCAGATGGGCTAACAGGAATGAAGGAGGCTGTAGCTACAGCCTATCCTAAAACTGAATATCAACGCTGTATTGTCCATCAGGTGAGAAATACCTTAAAATACGTATCTTACAAACATAGAAAAGAATTTGCAACAGATTTAAAAACCATATACAAGCTCCTAATGAGAAAGTGGCATATGACAACTTATCAAAAGTAACAACAAAATGGGATGAAATATATCCACATGCAATGAAAAGTTGGATTGATAATTAGGATGTAATAAGTCCAATATTCAAGTTTTAAGAAAGTACAAGAAAAGTAATATATACAAGGGTCTGCCCCAGCGTAGCGAGGGTACCAATGCAATAGAGAGTTTAAATAGTAGTTACCGTAGATTAAATAAACAAAGATCAGTATTTCCAAATGATACTTCGCTATTAAAAGCACTGTATTTATCTACGGAACAAATTACTAAGAAATGGTCTATGCCCCTTAGAAACTGGGGGCAAGTTTATGGTGAATTGATGATTATGTATCAGGATAGGATGAATTAACACCTATTTAAATTACAAATCAAGAGTAAAATTAACACCTGCATTCGCAGGTGCCCTTGACATGTAATCAAATCGGTATTATAAAATAAGTAAGACTAAAAATCAAAAAACTGATTTTTAGTCTTAAAAATAAATTATCTTATTGTAGAAAAATCTAATTTACAGAGAAGATTTCACATAGCCCCCTATTCCATATAATATTTGCTAATTTTTTTAAATTCATGTAACCAAACAAGAAGTATAGCTCATTTTTAACCCTTTCTAAACCTCTATGTAGCGTATATCTCATACCATGTAATTCTTTGGCATCAGCAAATACCCTTTCTATTGTTTCTTTTCACCTACCATATTTTTTCTTAAATCCTCTTAAATGTCTAATATCCTCACACTTTTCTATATATTCTTCCTAAATGTGTCGAATTACAACTTTTTGATAATTTTTACTTTCCGTGTATTTTTCTATATATTTGCAGTTTTTACAATCTTTAGGATTGCTTTTATACTCTCGATATCCATGTCTGTTAGTAGTAATATATTTTAATATTTTGTTGTTTGGGCATATGTAACAATCATAAAACTCATCATATACATATCCATACTTTTTAAAATACCCTTTTTTTGTCATTGGTCTTTTGTATGGAATAATGGTATTTTTATCACCAAATCCTAAATTCCATCTATATGCAATGTTAACATCTGTTTCTCTTTTTGTTTATCTCAAAGATATAATCCCAAATACATATTGTCATATATTTAATTTTATTAAAAAGACAGTATCTATACTTTCTGCTCCTGTTGTAGCGTAGAGATCTTTTACTAGGTCATAGATAAAGTATAAATTTAAAGCTTTATCTAGTTTTCTAACTAGATGATCTTCTGGTACCAATGAATCTAAGCTTAGTATTTCTAATTGTAAATAGTCTAAAAGGACCTTTTTAAGGTCCTTTATTGCATTTCTTCGAACATTTGCATCTCTACATTATATCTTTCCAATTCCTCATACATTTTATAATTACTATAGGATAATGTTGCTATATAAATAAGACTTACTATTAACATTATAGTGGTAAATATAACGATTATATTTGAAATTCCAGTTTTCTTTGGAACTACTTCTAATTCACTACTATCAAGTTTTTCACTTCTTCTTGCTTTTACTACTAGGTAGACTAAAAGTCCCGCCATAAAAGGTGCCATAAAAACTCCTAAAAACCACATTATTCTTTCTGTTGGGTCTTTAGTTTTAATATCCTTTTGAACCCAGCTAGCAGCAACAAATTGTAATATGACTCCTAGAAAAAATACTATATTTTTTAGTATTTCAAATAAAGATCCTAAATTATAATTCATAACAATATACAACTCCTTTTTATTTTATTACTAATAATTAAAATATTTATAATATTCAACTATTAGCTTTAAGATAAATATGATTTTTCTTAAAAAATAAAATAGGGGCAAATTTCTAATAATGTATTAAGAAATTTACCCCTATTTATTTGATTCTGATTCGGACCAACATTCTATTTTAGGTTCCATCACTACTTATCAGTTCCTTTCTTTAATATTTAATCAGCCCTTGATATTCATATTTTTTATTTAGTAAGCTATAACAACTTGCTAAATCTACTCACACTAAATATCTTGTTGCTACATGTAATTAATAAAATTATTCCTATATTTAAAACTAGAAACCTATACTACTTCTTTCACTAATTACAATAATTAAATATTTGTCGTTAAATTAGAATTTACTTTAAGATTAGTTAATTTTCTCTAGTATAATCATATTCACTATTCTAGGTTAACTTTAAATTATAAATAAAATTAGTCTTAACCTATTTTAAACTACAATCTACTATTCTACTAATCCAATAATTATACACCTTAGTAAACTCTCGACCTTACAAACTTAAAATCTTTTTAACATATTTCACTATCAGCTGTAAATTTTAAATCTAGTACCAAAAAGAAACACTACATCCGTTTCTTCTAACTACACTAAAATAAAATTTAGTTGATCCGATAGAATCTCTAAGATAAATAAGAACTACATATTTATCTTATTATATTTATACCCACTTATTTTTTTCTAAACATTTTTTTAAACATTTTTTTGAAAATTATTTTAATTATTATTATATAATTTAAAATTTTATAATTCTAAATATATTCCTATAGAAAGTAAAAATATTTTTCTCTAACACTATCTCTATCTACCCCTATTCTTAACTCCATTCTTCATCATTTAGATTATCTCCTTCTTATAAAATCTGTCCTAATTCTATATTTCTAAATTTTACAACTGAAGCTAAAATCCCTGAAGTCTAATAACTTTTCCTTTAATTTTCATCTTACAGATTGGTAAAGTAATTATTGTTGTATGTATTCCTATATTTTTTCTAGCATTCCCTTATCAGCACTATTTGCTAAAAAGGCCAAATAAAATAGGAGTAGTATTATTATAATCTTTAATAACCTACTCCTATTATTTGATTTCAAATCTGAACCAACAGTTCATTTTTGGTTCTATCACCTAGTCTATCATACCCTTCTATTTATATTTTTTCGGTACTACTAATGTTTAAAACTTTCTTAATTTTGTTCTTTAATTTTTAAATCAAATTATCTTATATTCAATTGTCATTTCTTAGTTTTCAATAATTAAATTAAATCATTTACATTGGACTATGCTATTTAAAATAGATTAACTGTCCTTCTTTATCATTCCCTCAACTAAAATCTTTAAAACAAATCAATTTTAGTTGGTTCAGATTTAAAATCATTAGCAAGTATCTCTCTTGCTATGTATATTATACCTTAGAAATCAATTTTTAACAATACTTTTCTTAATTTTTTTATATTTTCCATTAATTCCTTATATGAATTTTCACCCCTAAATCCTCGCAAGGATTTAAGGGTTACTATATTACTTTATTCTTTTTGTAATTTCATTTGCCTTTTCATAAATTTTTTCTACTTCTATACCTACATTAAATTCACCATTTTCATAGAGGATTTTACCATTTATCATTGTAAGTTTTATATTTTCCTTACTACCACTATAAACAATATTTTTACTTATGTTGTTTATAGGCTGCATATTAGGTCTATTTAAATCAATAACTGTTAAATCTGCATATTTCCCTTTTTCTAATATATCACAATTATTTAAGCCCATTGCTAAGGCACCATTACTTGTTGCCATTTTTAATACATCATTTCCATCTACAACTGAAGCATCTTGGACTTTAACTTTTGTTAAACCCGACACCAAAAACATTTCCCTAAACATATCTAGGGCATTATTTGAAGCAGGCCCATCGGTTCCAATTGCAACTGGAATCTCCATATCTAAAAATTCATCAATTCTAGCTATTCCACTAGCTAGTTTTATATTTGAGGAAGGATTTGTTACAATTGTTAATTTCTTTTCTTTAAATATTTTTTTATCTTCTTCATTTAAATATACACAATGGTAACCTCCTCCTCCATTATCATATATTCCTAATGAATTTAAATAAGCTGTTGGAGTCATTCCTTTTCTAGTAATACAATCATTTACTTCCCTTAAGGTTTCGGAATTATGAGTCCAAACTGGTGCTTTATATTTTTGGGATAATTCTACTAATCCTTTTAAAAGATTTTCACTTGTTGTATATTCTGCATGAAATCCTAATTTATATGATATGAGATTATTATATTTTTCATTATTATTTAATTCTAAGTAATACTCCTCTATTTCTTCGACACTTTGAGTAAAGTCATTTAAGGCTCCAACTATTACTGTTCTAAAACCACTGTCATAACTTGCTTTTGCTATTTCCCTTGGATGAAAATACATGTCGAAATTAGCTGTTATCCCACTGGATAAATATTCTAATATTGCTAGTCTAGACAGCCAATAAATATCCTCCGGTAGTAACTGTGCTTCTCTAGGAAATACTTGGTTGTTTAACCATTCTTGTAAAGGCAAGTCGTCAGCTCTTGACCTTAAAAAGGTCATTGCTGAATGGGTATGAGCATTTTTAAAGCCTGGTAATACTAAATTACCCTTTAAGTCTATTTCCCTGTTCCATTTAATATTACTTTCTTTTTTATCTCCTATATATTCAATTTTATTTCCTACAACCCAAAGTTCTTCTTCTAATATTTCCATATTGTCTTTCATTGTAAGAATTTTTCCATTGTAAAAACGTATATTCATTATCTTTTTCCTTTATCGTAAATTTCACCTAGTGCTGCCGGTGCCCTATTGTGTTTTGAGAAGAAAACCAATAATAACAATGTTACTACATAAGGTAATATCATTATTAAATCTGAATAAGAGCTTGGCAATTTAAGAAGTTGTATTATTTCATAACCTGTGGATTTAGCAAATCCAAATAGTAAACAGGCTCCTAAGGTTGGAATTATTTTCCAGTTTCCAAATATTAAAGCGGCTATTGATAAATAACCATAACCTACATAAATATTTCCAGAGAAATTAGCAGAAATTGAATATGCAAAACTTATTCCAGCTAATCCTGATAAGGCTCCTGAAAATAAAACCGCTATAAATCTTGTTCTATTTACATTTATTCCAGCCGCATCAACTGAATTTGGATTTTCTCCAGCTGCTCTTAAATGTAAGCCAAAACTTGTTTTATATAAAATATACCAGGAGATTATAGCAACTGCAATAATAATTATTTCGAAGGGATAAATCTTAGTAAAAACTGCTCCAAGTATAGGAATTTTTGAAAGTACAGGTATTGTAATTCTATCGGAAACAGCTAATACAAATTTATCTGATGGAGTATTAAAGACAGTTTTATTTATTAGTTTTGTTAAAAACGATGTTAATGCCATTGCTAAAATATTTATTACCACTCCTGAAATTACCTGGTTTGCCTTGAACTTTATACATAATGAGGCATGTAGCATGGAATAAATCATACCTGTTAATATGGCTACAAGTATTGCAATATAATAGGCTGTATTATCACTTATGCCCATATTTCTTGTTATATATACTGCAACTAAGGCACCACCAAAAGCACCAAAGCCTTGTAATCCTTCTAAGGCTAAGTTTGTTATTCCACTTCTCTCACTATATATTCCACCTATCGCCATAATAAAAAGTGGTAAAGCAAATGATAAACCATCTATAATAATTTTATCCATTATTCTTTACCTCCTTTTTTTCTTCTTCGTCCTTATCTTTAGATTTTGATAAACGATATTTTATATATGCTCCACAAGCACTAAATAATAGTATAATACCTGTAATAACAGAAGATATTTCCTGTTCTATTCCCGCTTGCGAACTCATATAGGCACTTCCTTCGCTTATAATATTAATTACAAATGAAGAAAAAATTATCCCTATCGGATTACTATTTCCTAGTAATGCTACTGCTATAGCATCAAATCCAAGACTTGGGAGTACTTTTGGCTGAATCGAACCAAAGTAGCCTAAATAATATGTAACACCGGCAAGTCCTGCTAAAGCTCCCGAAATCACCATTACAGTTACTATTCTTGTGCCAACTGGAATTCCTATATATTTAGCTCCACTTCTACTAGAGCCAACTGCCTTAATTTCAAATCCTAAGTTTGTTTTATCAATTAAAAATTTTATTATAAAAACAACAATAATAGCTAGTATTATTCCCAGTGGTATGTCCATTTTATAATTCCCTATCTGAGTATTCATTAAAGTTAATCTCGATTCACTTAAAACAGCAATAGATTGCCTTGAAACTGGATCTATATATCTTGTATAAATAAAAAAGCTAGTTATATATTGGACTATATAGTTAATCATAATAGAGGCAACAACTTCATTAATATTGAATTTATATTTCAAAAATCCGATTAAACCTCCTACAAGACCTCCCACAACAATTCCTATTAAGATTACCAAAGGTTTGGCTATATAAGCATTAAGTCCTGAATAACCAACAATTATCGTTGCGACAAAACCTGCTGTAAGCATTTGTCCAGAAACTCCTATATTAAATAGGCCACCTTTTAAAGCTACAGCCACTGCTAAAGCTCCAAATATCATTGGTGTTAGAGAATTTAAGAAACTCATAAAATCCGTTATCATCCCTTTGCTTCCAGCATATCTTAGCTTTGGTGCCAATCCGGAACCCTGTAATAAATTATATAGGGCCGAAAAAGGATTTTTTCCTAAAATTGTAAGTATAATAGAACCAGCAATTAAGCTTAGGAAAATAGAAAATATGGGAATAGTAATAGCTTGTCTTTTTTCATCTCCAAAAATTTTTAAAAAGAACCTTCTTAATGCCTTCAACTTTTCTTCACTCCCATCATATACGCTCCTACTTCTGTACTGGTCATTTTACTAGCATCTTCTACCTTAAGTAGCTCACCATTATATATAACTCCAATAGTATCTGCTAAGTTCATAACCTCTTCTAATTCTAAAGAAATTAATAAAATAGCTTTTCCCCTATCTCTTTCTTCTATAATATATTTATGAATGTTGGAAACTGCACCAACGTCTAACCCTCTTGTTGGTTGAACGAAAATTAATAATGGAGTATCCTGTTCAATTTCTCTACCAATAATTACCTTTTGTTGGTTTCCACCACTCATTGAACGTACTATTGTATTTCCACCTTGACTACTTCTAATATCATATTTTTCTATTAGTTTTTTTCCATATTCTTTAAACTTTTGATAATTTAATACTCCATTTTTAGAAAATTCTTTTTTATAGTAATTTTTAGAAGATAGGTTATAATTTAAATTAAAATTCATAATTAAACCAACATTTTGTCTATCTTCCGGTATATAAGCTATTCCTTCTACATTTCTCTCTCTTATAGATAAATTTGTAATATCCTTCCCATTAAGTTTTATTGTACCCGACTCAACTTCTAACATGCCTGCTATAGCATCTGCAAGTTCTATTTGTCCATTACCTGAAACTCCTGCTATTGCCATTATTTCTCCACCATGAACATTAAAGGAAACATCTTTTACAACTTTAATTTTTTCACTATTTTTTACATTTAAATTTTCAACTTCTAGTACTGTATCTTTAAAACTAGCCTCTTTCTTTTCTAAAGTAGTCTCTATATCCCTTCCAACCATTAAATTTGACATATCCTTTGTAGTAACTTCATTTGTATTTACTACATCTACTAATTTCCCACGTCTTAAAATAGCACATCTATCTGCAACCTTTTTTATTTCCTCTAATTTATGGGTGATTAAAAGTATAGTCTTTCCACTATTTTTAAGATTTACTATTATTTTTAACAGATATTCTATTTCCTGTGGCGTTAGTACTGCCGTTGGTTCATCAAAAATCAGTATTTCCGACTCCCTATAAAGCATTTTTAGTATTTCTACCCTTTGTTGAATAGAAACATTTAAATCCTCTATTTTTTTCTTAGGATCTACCTCTAAGCCATATTCTGTAGAAATTTTTCTAACTTTTTCATTGGCAGTTTTCATATCTACATAAGGTAAAAAACCTAAGACTCTTTTTTTAGGCTCAATACCCATAACAATATTTTCCGCCACTGTATAGTTTGAAACTAATTTAAAATGCTGATGTACCATTCCTATATTTAAATCCGTTGCATGATTAGGAGATTTTATTTCTTCCTTTTTCCCATTTATGTAAATTTCTCCACTATCTGGCTCATACATACCAAAGAGCATACTCATTAAAGTGGATTTCCCAGCACCATTTTCTCCAAGTATTGCATAAATTTCACCTTTTTTAACTTGAATAGTAACATTGTCATTTGCAACAATTCCTGGAAATTTTTTTGTTATATTTTTCATTTCAACAATATATTCTGACATAATCCCTCCTGAAGAGTAAAATTAAGACTGCTAAAAGCAGTCTTAATTTTACTCAAGTCCTTCAAAATTTTCAGGTGTAGTTTCACTAAAGTTTGAAGGTGGTACTATTTTACCTTCTTTAACTGCAGTATATACTTTTTCTAATTCAGCTAATGTAGTTTCAGATAATTGGTGTCTACCTTCTTCTTTAACATAGCCTGTTGAATCTGTATCAGCTTTTAATAATGCATTTTCACCTTTAAATTTGCCAGCTGCTATATTTTCTAATTGTTTTTCAACATTCATTCCCATTATTTTTAGTCCTGACGTAATAACTATATTTTTATCACCACTTTTACCATCATCAAATTGATCAACATCACAGCCAATTACTTTTATGTCATCAGCTTCTTTAGCTGCAGTAAATACTCCATTTCCAGAATTTCCTGCTGCTACAAACATAATGTCTACTCCTTGGTCAATTAATGCATTACCTACTACTTTCCCTGTAGCTTCGTCATTGAAAGTTCCTATATAATTACCTCCAACATTGTTTTTCATAACATCTTCTCCAGCATAGGAAGGTAATTCTACAATCTCAGCTTTAGCATTTAAATGTTTTACTGCATAATTAACTCCTGCTTCAAATCCAAATTGGTAGTTAACATTTGAAGGGTATGCTATACCGTTTACAACTGCTACTTTCCCTGATTTTGTTTCTAAAGCTGCTGCTACTCCAGCATAGAAACCACTTTCTTGTTCAGCAAATTGCATTGCATAAACATTATCTAAAGTCATTTCCTTAGCATCCTTTGGTGCTCCATCATTTGGATATGAATCTACAAGAATAAATTTAGTGTCTGGATTTTCCTCTGCTATTGGACCAATACCCGCAAACTGAAAACCACAGGCTACAATAACATCATAATCTGCTACTATATCCGCTACTTGCTTTACCGATGCTGCTACATCTCCCGTAGTTTCTTGAACTGGAGTCACTTTTGCGTCAGGATGATTTTCAATAAATGCTAAAATTCCTTCGTAGTTATCTTGGTTAAAGGAACCATCATCCACACCAGATGGACTGGAAACTATAGCTATATTTAATGCATCACCTTTATCAACTACTCCATCAGTACCATTTTTTGAATTATCTTTTCCACCGCCACAAGCTACAAGTAACATGGAAGCTACAAGTAACATGGCAACTAAAATTACATTTTTTTTCTTCATTATTTCCTCCTATTTTTTTGTTATTTTAAGCAGACTCTCTTTAAAAGGTGGTCTACATATACCTTTTTCAGTAATTATAGCTGTAATTAAACTATGGTCTGTTACATCAAAAGCAGGATTATATGTATTAACCTCTTTTGGTGCCATAGGTTTTTCATAGAATTTTTCCTTTATTTCATTACCATCTCTTAATTCTATTCTAATATCATTACCTGTTTTACAGGTCATGTCTAAAGTTGAAGTTGGACCAAGGACATAAAATGGTATTCCATAATATTTAGCTAAAATAGCAACTCCACTTGTTCCTATTTTGTTTGCTACATCACCATTAGCAGCTATTCTGTCACACCCTACTAAACAAGCATTTACCCAACCATTTTTCATAACAATACTTGCCATATTATCGCAAATTAATGTTACATCAACATCTGCCTTATCCAGTTCATAGGAAGTTAGTCTTGCTCCTTGTAAAAGAGGTCTGGTTTCATCAGCAAAAACCCTAAAGTTATAACCTTTTTCCTGACCGAGTAGAATTGGTCCTAGTGCAGTTCCATATAATGATGTAGCCATTGGTCCTGCATTACAATGTGTTAAAATTCCATCTTCTTTTTCTAGTAATGACAAGCCTAATTCCGATATTTGCCTACACATTTCTATATCTTCTTCTTGGATTTCAACTGCCTCTTTTTCAAGTAGATTTACAATTTCATCAATAGGTTTGTTACTATTATTAATTACAACTTTTTCCATTCTTTCCAAGGCCCAGGAAAGATTAACAGCTGTAGGTCTTGATGAGTTTAAATATTCTTTACTCTCTTTAAAAACTCTTAAAAACTCATTATAATCGTCTGTTTTTATGTTTTTAGCTAAAATATATATTGAATAGGCGGCACAAATACCTATAGCTGGTGCTCCTCGTACCTTTAATTCAAATATAGCATCATACATTTCTTTAGCTGTTTTCAATTCTATATATATTTCTTCATTTGGTATTTTCGTTTGATCCAATATTACAACTGCTGATTTATTCTCATTTAAATTCACATTTGTTGGTTTCATATTCCATCCTTAATTAATTCTAAATCCAATTTTAAATTCTTTTGATTTAAAGGCTTCTTCAAATTCTTCTAACTTAAAAAATTCAATATTAGGAAAATCTACATATCCTTTTTCCAATAGCGATAAAGCCGGTTTAAACGGACCACACCTACTTCCTTTAATTGTAATTTCATTTACTACAAAATAGCTTAAGTCAATATTTACTTTGTCAGCGTAGGTGCTTTTTACAACTATAATCCCTTGTTTTCTAGTAATTTTTTTAGCTGTATCAAATCCTGATGGACTACCTGTTGCCTCTATAACTATTTCATAGCTATCGTCTGTACTAGTTGTAGTTTTTGCAAAGGTTTTAAAGTTTTCTAACTTGTCACTATGTTTTCCAATTATAGTTAAATCAGCTCCTGTTAGAGCAACTACCTGAGAAATCATAAATGATAATCTACCATCACCTATTACTGCAACCTTAGTACTTGGTTTAATATGAACCTGATCCAATATTTCAATTGCAGCTGCTAACGGTTCTGTAAACAAGGCTTTTTCACTTGGTAAGTCATCTGGAATCCTATGTAGTAATCTTGTATCCCAGGTTAAATACTCTGTAAAAACTCCGTCATGGTTATCAATACCTATAACTTCTCGAGTTAAACAATGTTTCTCCCTATTAGTAGTGCAGTAAATACAATTTCCACAACCTCTATTTATGTCGCCTACTACTCTTTTTCCAATTAAGGATTTATCATTTGAATCTTCTACTACTCCTACAAATTCATGTCCTAATATTCCTTTAAAGTTTGGCTTATACCCCTTCATTATTTCTTTGTCAGTATTACAAATTCCCGCTACTTCAATTCTTATTAAAGATTCATTTTCTTTTCTTATTGGCTTACTGTAGTTTTCTACATAGGATAATTTTTCACCATTATAATATAAGGCTTTCAATTATTTATCACTTCCAATCTTAATAATAGAATCTGTAACTAATTTTTTGAAAAGTGGAGCAACTTTATCAGCAGTTTCGGCTACATCTTCATGTGTTAATGGTGTTTCCGATATTCCAGCAGCCATATTTGTAATACATGAAATACCACAAATTTCCATTCCCATATGTTTAGCAGCTATAGCTTCACATGCGGTGCTCATTCCAACTGCATCAGCTCCTAAAATATTACACATTTTAATTTCAGCAGGACTTTCAAAATTTGGTCCTGTTAATTGAAGATACACTCCTTTTTGAACTTTAATATTGTTTTCAAAAGCAGCTTCTTCTATTTTCTTAATTAAGTCCTTACTATAAATTTCAGACATATCAGGAAATCTTGTTCCCAATTCCTCTATGTTTTCTCCAATTAACGGAGATGGAACAAATGAACCTATTTGGTCATTAATTATCATAAAATCTCCTACTTGGAAATTTTTTTTTACTCCACCTGTGGCATTTGTTAAAAATAGTATCTTGGCACCCATTTTATTCATTAATCTAATTGGTAATACAACTTCTTCCATTGTATATCCTTCATAATAATGTACTCGACCTTGCATAATAACCAGTGGTATATTATTTATATACCCAAAAACAAACCTACCCTTATGTCCCAATACTGTTGAAGTAGGAAAACCCTCAATATCTCTATAGTCTATAGTTGTTTTAATTTCTATTGTATCAGCAAAATCCCCTAGTCCTGAACCTAATATTAAAGCTATTTTAGGCTCAAAAGGAACTTTTTCCTTAATACTATTATATGTTTGTTCTAACCTTGCATATTGTTTTGTCATTGTTCCCTCCTTATATCTTTATTTAGATTTTACCAAGTAAAAAACATCATTACAACTTATATATTATACAGAAGTTTTTTCTTTTATAACAAAAAAGAGATTATCTTCTAATAATCTCATAAGTACGTATTTTATTCTTTCTCACTTAAAATAATATTCGAATATTCCTGTAACATCATTCTCATTTTTACTATATCAGCAAAGGAGAACTTCTCCATTAATTTTTTATTTGTCGTAATTATAGATTTAATATCGTATTTTTTATGTCTTAAATCAAAATCCTTTCCTTTTTTTGTTACATAAAGATTATAATACTTTCTATTTTCAGAATTTAATTCCCTATAAATTAAATCATTTTTTTCTAAGCTTGTTAATCTTTGAGAAATAAAGGCAGGAGTTTTATCCCATTTTTTAGCAAGTACATTTGCTGTTATACCTGGATTATCAGCAATATCTGTAATTAAATGGGCTTCTAGCATAGACAAATTCATATTTGTTCCATAATCTTTTGACTTGTAAATATATTTGTAGTAATTAATTACAAATTCATATACATAATCATTAAACTTATCTAAAACTTCATATAATTTTTTTAATTCATCTTCTTCTAGTTCATCAATATTAATCTTTTCTAATCTATTAATGTCGATTTGTTCTATTTTTTCTAATTTTTTAATATAGTCCCTATCCGTTGTTGTCAATACCCTTACCCCCTAATAAATAAAAATGCAAAATAGTATCTACTATCTATTAATTTTAACAGATTGTAGATACTATTAACACTTACTATTTATCTAAATTATAGTATTCTTTTAAATAGATTTTAACTCTTTCCAAGTTTTCTAAAAGTTTTTTAGTTGGCAAACCAGTATTAATTCTAATAAAGTTTTCACCATTATCTCCAAAAGATAAACCATCACTTGCAAAGAAATTACATTGGGTATCTAAAAAGCTCATAAATTTTCCATGTTCTTTTTCTAAATTTTCAAAATTAACCCATACTAAAAAGCTTGCATCAGGTTTCATAACTTTAAAGTTATTTCCATAACTTTCAAAAAATTCTATTATAAGGTTATTATTTTTATCAATTACTTGCTTTACTTCTTCTAGCCAGTCCAATGCATTATCATATGCAGATTTAGTTGCAACTAAGCCCAAAACATTAGCTCTTTCTATACCAATATCTTCATTGCATTTAACAAATTTATTTCTTATATTTTCATTTTTAATAAATATATTTGAACATTGTAAACCTGCAATATTAAAAGTTTTAGAAGCAGCTGTACAAACTATTGCTCTATCACCTATAGTATCGCTAACTCTTCCCATAATTATATGTTCTTTATTATTGAAAATAAGATCTGCGTGAATTTCGTCTGAAACAATTAATAAATCATTTTTTTCAACTATTTCAACTACTTTTGTTAATTCTTCTTTTGTCCATACTACTCCACCTGGGTTATGTGGACTACAGAATAATACTAATTTCACTTCAGATTTTGAAGCTAATTCATTAAATTTATCGAAATCTATTTTATATTCATTATTATCATATATTAAAGGGCATTCTAATATTTTTCTTCCTTGTCCTTCTATTACATCATAAAATGGATGATATACAGGAGTAAAAATAATTACTTCATCTCCAACTTCTGTAAAAGCTCTTACTGAAGTTGCTAAAGCCGATACTATACCAGGAGTTGTTACTATCCATTCCTTTTCAGCTTCATAATTATGATAATCTTTAAAGAACTTTACTACAGATTCTAAATAGGAATCTACCGGTTTAGAATAACCTAAAGTTTGAGTTTTTACATAATCAGTTAAATCTTCTACAATTTCTGGAGCTGTTAAAAAATCCATATCCGCTACAGACATAGGAATTACTCCTTCTCCTATATTTGAACATCTAGAATCCATGTTTAACCATTTACTAGATCCTGTTTCTCTTCTTGTTAAATAACTTTCAAAATTATATTTCATTACTTTTTCTCCCCTTAGCAATTTCATAAATAATACTTCTTTGTTCTTTTGTCCATCCCATTAATCCACCTGTATGAATAAACAAAATATTATCTTCTTTTATATTGCCTTTTTCTATTTCTTTAATTAAGCCTCTAAAGGCCTTACCTGTATAACAAGGATCGAATACTACTCCTTCTTCACTAGCTATATCGTAGTAAAATTCCAATTCTTCCCTTGTTGCTACTGCATAACCTTCCCCTATATATGAATCATTTATATTTATTGTATCGTAAATTTTAATTTCATTATCTATAGTATTTAAAATATCTATTATTTTTTCTTTAAATTCTTCTTTAGAATTGTTAACAGAAAATCCTAGAATTTTCTTCTTGTTACCTGTCTTATAATTGCCATACCAAAGGCCAGCATAAGTTCCACCTGAGCCAACTGGAATAGAAATTAAGTCAAAATTAATATTCAATTTATTTTCTTGTTCTAGTATTTCATTATAGGTGTTTATATAACCATAAGTACCAATTGTGTTAGATGCACCTACAGGAATTTTATATACTTTTTTTCCTTTTTCAGTTAGTTTTCTAGCAATTTTTTCTAACTCCTCATCTACAGATGAATCTTCACTAACAAAATGTATATTTGCACCTAAAATATAGTCTAGAAATAAATTACCTTCAAAATCCTTAATACTTCCAGTAAGGACCAAGTGACATTCTAATCCAAGCCTTGCACAAACTGCTGCTGTTGCTCTACAATGATTTGATTGTAGAGCTCCAACAGTTACTATGCAATTACATTTATTATTTAAGGCTTCTGCAATGGAATATTCTAATTTACGTACCTTATTTCCAGATGTTTCAGTTCCGGTAAAATCATCTCTTTTTAAATATATATTTTTATTATATTTCTTACTTAGCTTTTCTAATTTTATTATTTCAGTTGGTAAATTAGCTAAATTAATTTTATCCATTTATTTTTTAAACTCCAGTTTTTCTTTTAATCCAATTTTTTCCTTCAACTAGTCTTGCTACCATCATTGAAGCAATACTATCTCCTGATGAATTTAACATTGTTGCTGCTGGGTCAACTAAAAATCCTATTGTAGCTACTATTGGGAAAGCTGCTGGTGGGAAATTAAATAAAGATACTATTAACATTTCTCCAACAAGTCCACCACCTGGTGCTCCTGATAAAACAAAAGCTGCCAAAATTGAAACTAGTATTGCCATTGCATAAGTAGAAAATCCTGTAAATGGCATTTGAAATATACCAAATAAAAAGCTGATTTTTACTATAGATGAAATAACTGAACCATCCATATGCATTGTTGCACCCATTGGTAATACGATATTACTAATATCCTCTGGTACACCTATTTTTTTACAAGTTTCTTTATTTACTGGTAATGCAGCCATTGAACTTTGTGTAGCAAATGCTGTAACAGCTGGGTTTATAATATTTTTCGCCATTCTTTTTACCCCGAGTTTTCCACCTGCAAAATAAGAGTAAATTGGGAACATTACAAACATATATATAAATACTAAAGGATAGTAGATTATTAAAACCCTTGCATAGTCTTGAATAAGCTCTGGACCTAGTTCACCTATTAAATTTGCAAAATATGCTCCTAATCCAATTGGAGCTAACATCATTATATATCCTACAATTTTCATTATAATATCATTTAAATTAACAAAAAACTTACCTACTGGACTTTGGTCTCCACCACATACTGACATTGCAAGTCCAAATAAAATAGCAAATACTATTAATGGTAACATATGCTCTTTATTTAATAACTCACCGAAGTTTTCTACGGTTAATGAAGTTACTAAAAGCTCAGCACCTGATTTAGCTTCTTGCATTTCTCCAACTGCCTCTGGTTGAATTCCTGTTCCTGCAGCTGGTGGGAAAATATTTACTGTAATAATTACAAATGCTGCTGCTATTAAACCAGTAACTATAAATACTAATACAGTTGAACCTAAAATTTTACCTAAACGTTTCATGTCAACCATACTACCTACTGCACTAGTTATGGAAACAAAAACCATTGGTACTACAATTGTAAACATTAGATTTAGGAATATATCCCCTAATGGTTTTAACACTGTAGCCTTCTCTCCAAAAATAAGTCCTATAATAGAACCAATTACTATTCCGCCTAAAAGTATTAACGGAAAAAACCTATCAAAAAAACTTTTTTTACTTGCACTTTCACTCATATGTATGACTCCTTTCAATTATAGTTAACTAAGTTAACTGTTAACCAAATTATATATTACTTATTTAAATATGTCAACGTTTTTTTATAACGTTTTCATATATCCACCTATTTACCCTCCTAAATAAAAAAAGTGTACTCTAAAGTACACTTTCCTACATAGTTTATTCAGTTCTTGTTTCCATTTCAATTATTTTATCTTGATAGATTTTATATAATTCTTCTTCTGTAATTTCTGAACTTTTCTTATCTAGAACAATTTTACCACGCTCTAACATAATTACCCTATCGGAATATTCTACAGCATCTCTCATATCGTGAGTAATCATAACAGTGGTTAATTTCTTATTCCTTATTAAATCAATGGTTTTATTCATTACCACTCTAGAAGTTTTAGGGTCAAGAGCAGCTGTATGTTCATCTAACAAAAGAATTTTTGGGTGTTTCATTGAGGCCATTAATAGGGACAAGGATTGTCTTTGACCACCTGAAAGTAAATCCACTCTACTATCTAACTTATTTTCCAAGCCTAAATCCAAGGTTTTTAACTGTTCTTTATAATATTCAATTCTATCTTTCTTAATAAGCTTTCTTAAAGTAAATTTTTCATTCTTTTTATCTGCTAAAGCCATATTCTCTAATATTGTTAAAGAGGGTGATACTCCCATTGAAGGATTCTGGTGAACTCTTCCTATATATTTTGATCTTTTTTCTTCCTTGTATTTACTAATATCTACACCATCAATTTCTATAGTACCTGCATCTGCCTCTAATGAGCCTGCTATTAAATTCATTAGTGTGGACTTACCACATCCATTTGAACCTATAATGGTAGTAGCTGTATTATCTTCAAAAGCTATTTCAAAGTCACGAAAAAGATTGTTTTCAAAGTCAGTACCTATATTAAAACTCTTATATAAATTCTTTATTTTTAACATTAAATTCGCTCCTTACTACGCTTTTTAATTTGCCAGTTTGCATATCCGTTGTTATAAGCTATAAACAATACTACAATAATACCTGTTACCATCTTAAAGTCTGATGGTTGTAGTCCTGCTTCTAATGCCAGTGCATTTATAGCCTTGTATATTATTGCTCCAATTAATACCCTAGTAGTTCCTCTTAAATTTCTATATCTAAATATAGTATCTCCTATAATTATTGAAGCTAAGGCAATAACTATAGTTCCTGGTCCCATTTGCATATCGGCAAACTTTTGGGATTGAGTTAATAAGGCACCTGATAATGCTACTAAACCATTAGATAACATTAATCCAATAATAATATACTTATTTGAAGATTCTCCTAATGATCTTACTAAAGATTTATTATCTCCTGTTGCTACAAGCATATATCCAGATTCCGTTTTCAAGAATCTGTCAACTAAAAATTTTACAATAGCAACAATAACAATCATTACTATTATTCTGTCTATATATTTATTTCCAAAAGAAAAATAATCGAAAATTACCTTTGAACCAGATAGCGGTACATTGGCCTTACCATTAATTCTTAAGTTAATAGAATATAAAATGGTCATATTTAAAATACCTGCTAGTAATGGTTTAATTTTTAGTCCTATACATAGTAAAGCAGCTAACAAGCCAGTTAATGTTCCCAATACAAAAGTACCAATAGTCCCTACAATAGGATCTATTCCCATTGTTGCTAATTTAGCAAATAATAAGGCTCCAAAAGGAAATGTACTATCAACAGATAAATCTGCAATATCCAACACTTTATAAGTAAGATAAACACCTATACCAAGTATTGTATAAATAAGTCCTTGTTCTATAGTAGTATAGATTAAATTCAAAAAAGCTCCCCCCAAAAATTTATTATTCAGCAGAAATTTCCGTTGCATCCTCAAATACTTTTAATTCTTCGTTTAAACCTAAAGCTTGTAATGTTTCAGCATTGTAATTTTTAATATAAGTTTTAGATTTCTCTACAGGAATATCCTTTGGAGACATTCCATCAACTAATATTTTTTTAGCCATTTCTGCTGTTTGTTTTCCTAATTCATAATAACTAATGCCATTTGATATTAGTATTCCACCTTGAACATGAGCTTCTTCAGCCCCTACTGTTACTAATTTATTTTCAATGGCAATTTCTGAAATAATAGAAATACTAGAAGCTATCATATTGTCTGTAATAGTATAAATTCCATCTAATTCCTTTACTTTTGACTGTAAGGCTTGTGTAACGTCGTTAATACTGTTAACCCCAATTTCTATTATTTTTATTCCTAATTCATCTTCTAATTCTTTAGCTTGTTCAATTTGAACTTCACTATTTCTTTCACTTGTATTATAAATAATTCCAATATTTTCTATAGAATCATCTATTTCTTTAAATATACTTAATTGTTCTTTCATTGGTGCTTCATCTAAAGTACCTGTTATATTTCCACCTGGTTTTTCATTTGATTCCACTAATTTTTCTTTCACTGCATCGGTAACTGCAGAGAAAAGTACTGGTGTTTTTTCCTCTGAATCAGCTGTTGCCTGTTGTGCTGCCTGTGTAGTCGGAGTAGCAATAGAATATATTAAATCTACCTTATCTCCTACGTACTTTTGAACAATTTGTGAAGCAACACTTTGATCTTGCTGAGCATTGCTATAATTGATTTTTGCACTTACACCTAACTCGTCTAAACCATCAATAAAGCCTTCTCTTGCAGAGTCCAATGCCGGATGTTCAGCTAATTGTGCAATTCCTATTGTAAATTCTGCATCCTTAGTATTTATTTCTTTTTCATCGACTTTTATACCTGTTGTTGTAGTAGTCTTACTATTATTATTTGAGCACCCAATAACTGTAAACATCAATAATATTAACAGCAAACCAAATTTAAAAATTTTCTTCATTTTTTATTCCCCCTATTTTTCATGTGATTTAGTGGGAATAGTGCAAAACTTAGAAAAGCTTCTATAATATTTATTAAAATATTTAATTAAAAACAAAAACAAAGTCCCTTATGCACAACAAGCACAAGGGACTGAAACTTTTCTATTTCCCTACTTTGCTACTATCCTACATAATTAAAATCATTTAAAATTCTACTATTCTACAATGCTACATTAATACTACTATTTTACTTTTAAAATAAAATAAAGTCAACTATTTGACAAATTCTGCATTTTCGAAAATTGGTAAATTTTTATCTAATCCTAATTTTTCCAAAGTAGTTTCATTTACTTTCATAGTCTTAGTTTTTCCTAATTCTACTGGTATTGTTCCTGGATCTGTTCCATCGACTAAAATAGCCTTGGCTTTTTCAGCAGCTTGTTTACCCATGTCATAGAATTTTGAACCATTACTTAAAAGTATACCACCATCTACTTGTGATTCTTCTGCACAAATAGATATCATTTTTTTCTCTATAAGAGCCTCATTAACTAATTCTACTGAGTTTGCTACCATATTATCTGAAACAACATAAAGTGCATCTATATCTGATAATAGTGTTTGTAATGATTGTGCCATATCATTTATACTATTTATTCCTGTAGTTTTAACTTCTAAACCTACTTCTGGAGCAATTTTTTCAACTTGTTCTACCTGTGTTGTACTATTTTGTTCACTGGTGTTATATATAATTCCAATTGTTTTTATTTCCGGATCTAATTCTTTAAATAATTCCAATTGAGCTTTTACATCTGCAGCATCTAAAACACCTGTAACTTTTACTCCCGGCTTTTCATGATCTTTCATAAGTCCAGCATCAACAGCATCTGTTACTGCTGAGAAAACTATTGGTATATCTGCTGAAGCCTTAGTAACTGCTTGTGCTGAAGATTGAGTTGCTTGAGTTCCTATAGAGAAAATCATATCCACCTTATCAGAAATAAATTTTTCTGCAATTTGAGAAGCTACTCCCATATCTCCTTGTGCATTTTTTTCTTCAAATTTAGCATCTACTCCCAACTCTTTTAAGCCATCTTTAAATCCTTCTCTAGCACTGTCTAAAGCTTGATGATCCAGTAATTGATTTATTCCTATAGTAAATTCAGCTTTAGTGTCTGAAGTTTTATCTGTAGCTGCTTTATCTGTTTCCTTTCCGTTGTCCTTACTACAACCTGTTAATAACAACGATGTTACTACTCCTATTGCCAATAATTTCTTTAAAATTTTCATACCCCAATCCCTCCGTAATATATATCTTTTAATTATTTTTTCATTATAAAGTGCTACCCTACCATATTTGTAATGATTAAATACTTGTCTTATAAATTTAGGTAATAAAAAAAGCCTTCATCCCAAAAGGGACGAAAGCTATATTCCGCGGTACCACCCAAATTATGATTAAAATCATCACTTGCAATTCTTTAACGGGAACCTCCGAGTAAGACTACTTTAATTCACCTTACTAGCTCTAGAGTGAATCGTAAAAAAATCATTTATTGTCTCCCACCAAATGACAACTCTCTTAAAAACTCAATTTTTACTTTTCTCTATCTTTGCATTTATTCCTTATATCATAATATGACAACAAAAGTTTGTCAATATGTATTCTCTTGTCAATAATATTTAATTTATCGGTATAACTCTGTGTCCAAGTCCTATAGATAATTCATTAAGATGAAGTAAGCCAACTGAAATGAATATACAAACTGCAATATGGTCTTCCCCTCTTGCTATTCCAATTTTTCCACCTGCATTAAACCCAGAAGCTTTTTCTATTATTTGACTTAAAGCTTCTTTAGTTGCACCTAGTACAGCCCCATCATATACATGGTTATCTCCAACTAAATTATTTCTTTTAGCACTTACTAATGCAGATTCTAATACTTTAGGTATAGAATTTAATATATTTCCACCTATGTTTACTGCACATGATTTAATTCCTAAATTTCCAAATTCTTTTTTCAATTCCTTCTCTTCATTAAAATTTTCCGATAATGCTAATCTTATAGCAACTTTTGCAACTTCTTTACTAGTCTTCATATATTCACCTCAAAAAAAGTATAACATAAAAAAATTTTTATAATAATATATATTAAAATATATACTAATATTTAATAAAAAATTCAAATTTATTAGAAAATACAAAAATTATTTGGATATAATTTAAAAGAATAACTTTAGTTCCCTAAATATAATTGAATTTTAATTCAATAGCATATATAATTATATACAATAATTTACAGAGGTGAAATATGAAAAATATAGCAATACTAGGTTTTGGAACAGTTGGTCAAGGAGTATATGAAATACTACTAGAGCGTAGAGAGAAAATTAAAGAAATAATTAACCAAGATTTTTATATAAAAACTATCTTAGTTAACGACATTAACAAGGAAAGAAATATTGTTGATGGAATTACATTAACTAACGATTTCAATATAATTTTAAATGATCCTGAAATTGATATAGTAGTTGAACTAACAGGAGCTTTAGAAAAAGGATTTGAATATATATCTAAATCTTTAAAGGCTGGAAAAAATGTTGTAACTGCCAATAAGTCAGTAGTTTCTGCTTATTTTAAAGAGCTTCATTCAACTGCCCTTGAAAATAAGGTTAAATTCCTATACGAAGCTTCAGTTGGTGGTGGAATTCCAATAATAAAACCTTTAAGGGAAGAAATAATGTTAAATGACATAGAGTCCCTACAAGGAATATTAAATGGTACTTGTAACTACATTCTTTCAAGAATGTTTAAGGAAAAATTATCATATAAAGATATTTTAAAGGATGCCCAAGAATTAGGATATGCTGAAGCAGATCCAACTGATGATGTTGAAGGCTTAGATACAATGAGAAAACTAAGAATTTTAAGCTCTATAGCTTTTGGCGTTGATATTAGAGAAGAAAATATTGACACTTTTGGTATATCTACAATTGAATTATGCGATGTTGAATATTTAGAAAAAAACAAGTCTACAATTAAGCTTTTAGCAACTTCCACCTTTGATAAAAACAAGGGATATACAGCTTTTGTTGAGCCTACAATTGTTACAAATGACGATTATTTTTCAACAGTAAGCATGGCTTTTAACTCTATTTCTTTTGAAGGAAGCAATGTAGGACCTTTAAAATTCTATGGTGCTGGTGCAGGAAAGCTACCAACTGGTGATGCTGTTTGTAGAGATATTATCGACATTTTCCTAAATAATACAAGCATTGAAGATTTCCACTTAAAAGAATCTACAAGTTTAAATCATGAAATGAAAGGAAATTATTATTTAAGAACAGAAAAAAACGAAAATTTAATTTCTGATTTAAAAAATAGTAATAATTTAGAAACAACTGAAAATGTTGACAATAACAGTATTTTAATATTAAAAGACATCAGTAAATTTAATATTATTGATTTACTTAAAAAATATAATATTAATGAAAAAGAATATTTCCTAGCAAAAATTGGATATTAATAATATGGGTATAATGTACTTATAGGGGGTGCATTATGGTTGACCGTATAAAAATGAAACTTAATTTAACTGAAGGATATTACGAATCAAAGGAAGATGTTAATCAAGTTTTTTATGAAATGAGTGATGAGTTAGCTAATACAATGTACAAAGCATATTCTAATTCTGTGGATTTTGAAGGTGATACTTTAGAGGATTTTCAAGATGAAATAAGTAATGTTTTCAAAGGTCTTTACGGAGAGTTTATGCCCAATTTATCATCAGTTATAGAAAAAGATGATAAAATAATTGGCGGTTTGTTGCTTTGCATTTTTAAAGGTGAACCAACTATAACCTATTTATTTACAAATCCTGACTATCAAAGAAAAGATGTAGCAACTGTACTTTTAGAAAATACTTGCTATAAATTATTAAATGAAGGATTTAAATACCTATATCTTTATTTAAACCTAAACAATATACCTGCTTATAATTTATTTGATAAATTTGGCTTTAATGAAATAATATACGAAAAAAATAAAAGGAAAAATTTGGAGGACTATTATGAATATAACAACTGAAAATTTTCAACAGGAAGTTCTTGATTCGGATATTCCTGTAGTTATAGATTTTTGGAAAGAAGACTGTGTCCCTTGTGCTGCTTTATCACCAATTATTGATGAAATTGCAAAAGAAGCTGAAGGTTATAAAGTATATAAGGTAAATATTAAGGAAAATCTTGAATTAGCAAGAAAATATGTTATTTTTAGTGCACCAACTACAATGATATTCAAGGATGGAAAAATGGTAAAAGCTATTTCAGGATATCAAGAAAAAGAAACTATTGTTAATACAATAAAAGAATATTTATAATTTTTATATTTTTATAAAAGGTCTTGTTTTGGATATCTATATCCAAAACAAGACCTTTATTTTTTAATTAATAACTCCAATAGCCCTCTGATTACATACAAGAACTTCTAATGTGTTACTTCAATTATATTCATACTATCTGCTAAATGATTTTCTATTAAATCATATAAATTATGCCCTTGAATTTCTACAGATGAAATTAATTGGTCAAAACTTTCGTATACAAAATAATTATCAGCACTTTCGTCACAAAATACTAAATGTCCCATATAATCCCAAAAAATAGAATATTTGTGATGATTATATATTATTTCAATCTTATGGCCATTTTCTAATGCATTATAAAATTCATCAAAATTATAATTAGTTCTTAAATCCTTTGTAATTTCATAAAAATCATCTTTAAATACCGTGTATACCAATTCATCTAAAAACTCATCTATCTTATATACCTTTGATTTAAAATGAGCTTCCTTGTTAAAGCCTAAATTATTTAATAAATTATTTGTTTTTTCATCTAAATAATTTATACTAATTTCTACCCTTCTAGCATTTGATGTAGAAAATATATAATCCAATAAAATATGCCCAGCTTCTGTACCAAATCCATTTCCTTCATATTCACTAAAAATATTTATAAATATTCTAGCTGTTACATATTCTTTTTCTTTAAAATATAAATAACCAACTTGAGTATTGGTTTTTTTATCCATAATGGCAAAGAATTTATTTTTATTATTTTCTTCTCTAACCATAGCTTCAACTTGAGAAATATCTGAAATAAAAAGCCTATTAATATTATTTTCTATTTCCATACGAGAATCCCAAATAGTCTCAATATCATCATCATTTAAATCTCTTAAATAAATATTATCTCCTTCAACTACCTTTATATTATTTAATTCTTCTAAATTATTATATAATTGTACATCGCCAAAGGTTTTTATTTCCCCATTTAAATAAACAATTGCCCCCTCATTTCCAACAGAGTAGATTTTCTTCTTTCTATCAGCAAAATACCTTCTCATTGATTCCCTTTGTTCATAGGTATTTCTGTAATGAACCTCTATTTCAAAATCGTCTATAAATCCTAGTCCTTCATAATAACCATATTCGTAATAATCATCATCAGGTGTTAAATGATATTCCTTAAATTGAATCATTGCACCAGCTGAAGCACCCATAATAATTCCCTTATAATTTTTAATAGTATCTACAATATCAAACTCTTTTAATCTTTTCATTAACTTATCAGGGTATCCACCTTGAAAATATATAATATCTGCACTGTCTATTTTTCTTTTAGCTGTTTCCCGATTATCTAAAAAATAATTAAACCATTTAATATTTTCTTCAAAAATACCGTAATTAAGAAAGGGAGTAGTTAACTTATTGTAAGCTTCACCTTTCTGAAACTTATATTCTCTATCCCATTCCTTTGGAGTTTTAATATAATCCTCATGAAAAGAAAAAGGAATAATTAAAACAGACATTTTTCTATTAATATAATCCTTTAAGTAAAATTTAATAAAATCTTCATGGAAATTATCTAAATTTAATAATATATTCATAAAATTCTCCTTAATAAAATTTAAACAAACACACAATAGTTCTATACCCTATTTACAGGAACCAAAAAAGCACTAAAATAAATTAGTGCTTCTATATTTTATCATATATTACATTTTATCTGTTGCCAAGTATATATTCCATTGCAACATCTGATATATTGTTACTTCTAGACAATACTATTGGATATCCCTTCTTTGCTGCATATGGTGCCCCAACTATAGCATCTGGGAATACTTCTCCACTTGCTATTACTACATGTTTTGGTTTTACATATACTTGTTCTGCTACTAGTACAGATGTTTCGTACCTGTCAGCACCGGCTATTCTATTTACTTCTGCATATTTTCTAACTTCTTTTTCTACAGCTTCTGATACTGACTTACTTCCTCCACCTATTGTTACCTTAGTCAACTTCCAGTCCTCTATTGTTTTTGCTGTACTTGCTGGTAATTGTCCCGGTTTTGTTAATAGGATTGGCATATTTTTTTCTACACCCATAGATGTCATTGCAATTGCATCTGGGAAGTCTGTTCCGTCTACTAGTATTGCTTCTGTCTTACTAGCTGTTAAGTTTCTTACCTGGTTTCCTACAAGAATTGCTGTATCGTATCTATCTGGTCCACCAATTCTTTCTACAGTGTAGTTAGCTAGTTCTTTTTCTACCTTTTCAGATATAGAAGCATTTCCACCTATTAATATTACCTTAGTCGCTCCAAGTCTATTTATTTCAGCTTTTACTTCTGCTGGAATAGCATCTTTTCTTGTTAACATTATTGGTGCGTCAAGTTTATTTGCAAGTACTGTTGCTGTTAATTCATCTGTATATTTCTCTCCACTTGCTAGTAATACTATATTGGATTTGCTATATTCTTTTGCTACTGCTACTGATGTAGCGTAACGGTCTTTACCAGATAGTCTGTATTGTACAAAGTCCATTAATTGACTTTCTACTCTTTCAGTTAAGGTAGCTCTACCACCTACTAGGGTTATTTCCTTAATTGTTCCTGTTGGTCTTCCTGGTTTCGTTGGTTTTGTTGGTTCTGTAATATCTCCACCCTTTATACCAAAAATATCATAGGTTATACCATTATTTTGAATAGCCATATGCCTATCATAAAAGTTTTTCAAACTGCCTGTTTTAAAAGGACTATTAGAAATATCCCTATTCTGTCCATAGCTATTCAAAGAAATAACATCCTTGTTTTTAACAACATATTTGAAATTGCTATAATCTTGCTCTGGCTTGGCACCCTTATTCCAATATGTTTCTTGGAAACTTCTGCCTGCAACTTCTATTTCACCAATAATATCTTCTTCAGTTTTAGTTAGAATATTTTCATTGTAAGGATAAGCAGTTCTTAACCCTTGATCAACCTCTATAAAATAGTTCTTCTCAACTGAATTGTCGGTATTATTCAATGGTAGCAAATTATTAACTTGAATATAACTGGATTTATCTACTAAAACTGTATTATTTTCAATAAATGATTCTTTCGGACTTCCAACAAAACATATTTCTAATTTCTCATTATCATCAATTTCTTCACTACTAAAATATACTGCATTACTATTAATATTTGCATCTTTTGAGTAAGCTGCAAATAAGCCTACAGGTTGATTTACTTGATTCAATTGCTTAATAGGAAATTCACCTATTCTACCAAATACCAAAACAGTATTGTTATTTAGAGCCCCCGCAGTTATGTCTCCAACAAAACCACCAATTTTTAGATCATTAATAGCTCTTATTTCATTTACCTTTAAATCTCCTAAAATTTGAGTAGAAGAATCTTTTATAGTACCATTATTACTCTCAGCAAAACCTCCAAGATTTGTAATCCATAATCCTCCAGATAAATTAATATTGCCATTGATTAAAGTTGCACATCCATCTATATTTCCTTTGTTACTTCCTGCAAATCCACCAAAATTCAACATTGGTTGGGTTCCTTGTCCACCTGCTAGTGTAACATTTTGAACATAGCATTTTGAATTGGAAATAGTACCATTAATGATATTATTAGCAAAACCCGAAAATTTATTAATCCCATTTCCATTTTCTACTGCTACATTTCCTAGAAAAACTTCACAATTTTTTATATCGGTATCTTTTGCATTTCTAGTATAACCAGCAATATGATTATTTCCTATACCTTCTATATCAATATCACCAATATTTACAGTATTATTCTCACCTTTTGTCGATGTATTAGACCAACCACCTACGTAAACATAGGTAGGAGCTTTTGTAGATTTATCAACGCCGGAAATATTTCCAACTTTCACACTACTGTTACTTGTTCCAATGTCGTTAACAGTTGATCCAAATACTGAAAATTTATCCGAATTACTATTTTGTTTTTTTATAAAATTAATGTCTCCTATTTCAACATTAATTTTTTCACCATTTTTATTATATCCCCCATAGCCAGCTACTATAGACTCTTTAACTCCAGCAGCTGAGATATTGTCAATATTAACTTTATTTTCCGTTCCAGCCATATAGTAAGCCGCTCCGGCTATCTTTGCATTAGTTACAGAGTCAACATCAATACTTTTAGTTTTAAATACACCATTATCAACTCTTGGGACTTCCGGGAATTGTCCTGCTTTTCTAGGTACAATATCTTCCTCTGGAATGACATTTACAAAATCTTTTCTAACATCTTTAGGAATTATTGTTATTTGTGATGGACTTCCACCAAGATTTATATGTATCTCGTTTTTTACCCACTTATTTATTTTAATATTAAGACTTAAAAACCCGTTGTCTGTTACTATATCTTCCCCATGATTATTTAAGAAACCGACACTTGCTCCGCTGTAATAAGGTGTTCTTGAATTATATTGTTCACCAGTACTTTTTACTTCAATTCCACCTCTAATCTCTGATTTAACATTATTAGCTATAACAGGAATATCATTTACTGTAAGTCCACCAGCCAGTGCCCACTCAGCTTTAGCAATCATTTTTCCATCAACTATAACACTGGAATTATTCAATCTAGTGGGAGCCTCTTCTCCTCCACTATCTGTAAAAAGACCTTGGACTCCAACTAAACCACTATATTCTACATCTTCTCCAATGTTACCAGTAACATGAACATGGATGTTATTTAAGTCAAAACCATAACAATCAATTACAAAACCTGAAATATTCTTCCATACATCGCTTTTATCCGCAAGTATATTTCCATTTACAACAATATCTATATTATTAATAATACTTGAGCCTTCTTCGCTCTCATATACCTTACCTTTTAATCCTTCTGCAAAAGTATATTTCTCCACATCACCATTATATATAATCTTTAAATCACTAACATATGAAAAAGCTATGTCCCTAAATTCTTCACCATAACCACCACTTGGATATGTATTTCCACTTTCATAATTTTCTATAGTTCCAAATATACCTTTCGGAAGTTTACCATTTACTGTATTAATAACAATTTCAGCACTATCTCCGGTAATTCTACAACCTTTTACATTAAGTTTAGTACTTGGTAATTCATCAGAATTTATTTCAATTCTTCCTTTAATAACATATTCTTCATTGGTTACTGTTCCCTTATTAATAAAATCTATTAACTTTTCTTTTGAGTCAATTATATTATTGGTGTTAATATCATACCCTTGAACTCCTTCTTTTTGATTAATTTGATTTGCTAAAGGAACTATATCTGTTTTTATTTCTTCTAATAAAGTTTTTTCACTTACCTCTTCATTTGAATCTCTTTTAATATTGTTTATTTCTAGTTCTTTTTCTTCATAATGGGTTTCTGTAGACTTTTCATTTGCCTCCTGTTTAACTTCATTTGAAGCTAAAGCTATCGTATTTGAAAACATAATTGTTGTTGCTAATATTAAACCCAAATATTTTTTTATTTTTAATTTTCTCATATAGGATTCTCCCTTCTACTTAATTATCTCAATACTATCATCTATTGATTTATTGTTCAATATATTTAATTTCATCTATAGT